>JAIRMO010000020.1 GCA_031258625.1 Spirochaetaceae bacterium
GCCGGGGATGTCCGCAAATACGGCTGGGTCCTGGCCCTCAGGGCCATTGTCAGCGCCGACGGCATGACCGCCGATGTGTACCCCTTCCCCATCAAGGACCTGCTGGAAATCTCCACCCTGATCACCAACACGGTCAAAGACATAGGCCGGGTCACCTACGACATTTCAAGCAAACCCCCCGCGACGATAGAGTGGGAATAAGCCAGCAATGTGGGGGTTTGCCCAAACCCCCCGCAACGATAGAGTGGGAATAGGCGGGTAATGTGGGGGTTTGCCCAAACCCCCGCGAACCGGCGCGTCTTCTTAGGTTTAATACCCCGGAGCGGAGTTCTAAACTTGACTCATAAAAATTTCAAGGGGAATTTGCGCGGAATTTGAAATTTTAGAACCCTTTACTAAAGCAAAACAGCAGGTCAAGTGCATATATTCTCCATGAGACCATTACGTGCATTAAAACAAGGGGTGTGGTACGAAATCCGTACCCGCGTCAACAACCGGGAACCGTTGTTCCGCTTAGGGACAGGCGCCGCGGCGACTGTCCCCAATAAGGCCCTGGCGCTGTTTGCCAAGGTGTTCCGGGCGACGAAACTGCGGTTTGTCTTCGAGATTCGGGGGCTGTGTGTGGAGGACGACTGGCTGACGTTTTACATTAAACCGGCGGATGGGCTGGAGCTTCCGGCAATCATGAAGTGGCTGAAACAGGTGTTCGCCCAACGGTACAACCGCGCGGAAGGCCGGATCGGACATATCTGGGGGGACCGGTATGGGTCGCGGATAGTGGAGGGGGAGCCGTCTGAGGAGGAGATAACGGCGGCGGGGGAGCGGAACGGGGCATCGAACGCCGGGGTCAGACCCTGGGGTGCGGACATTGGGGGCGGATCCTGGGGTACGAACCCTGGGGTCAGACCCCGGTATGGGAAAACGGCGATCCAAACCGCTTTTCTCCTCATATTCCCCCTTCCCCCCGCCCCTGCACCCGGATAAACGGCGCCAAACCGCCCCGGATTCCGAATTAGTTCCCCGGTCCACCCCAAGCCGAAAACTTCCCGGGGAGAGGTCTGTCCTGAAACAGGGTAGTTCATTTTTTCCCTAATCCAATATAGTATGTTTCAAAGGAGCTGCCGCGGCAGGCCTGGGGTTTAAAGCTTTTCCCGGTCCTAAACCGTTCCCGAATCCCTTTGAGAATCTCCGGGGCGCCTTCCCCCTGGAAAACCTTTGCCACCAGGCTGCCCCCGGGAGCCAGGGCGGTCTCCGCGTAATGGATAACCGTCTCCACCAGGGCCAGGGAGCGGAGGGTGTCTACCGAGCGGTTCCCCGTGGTTGCCGGGGCGGCGTCGCTCATCACCAGGTGATAGGGCCCCCGGGCCGCCAGGGTTTCCTGTATTTCTTGTTCCGTAATATCCCCCCGGATAAAATAGAAGTTTTTTCCCTCAAAAAGCCCCCCATCGTACTGCCGGGACAAGGGGGTCAGGTCCGCCGCCGCCAGGAAACCCCGGCCCGCCATACGCCGCAGGACATAGAGGCTCCAGCTCCCCGGGGCAGCCCCCAAATCTAAGATTTTAAAGGGCGTATCGGCCCCTCCAAAACGGGGGAGAAGGCTGAATTTTTCATCCATCTCCCGGAGTTTATAAACCGACCGGGCGGGGTACCCTTCTTTTTGCGCTTTCAGGGACCAATAATCCGGTTTCTTGTAGTCCGACATACCGTGGGACCCTCCCCAGGGGCTTTCCTCCGGGATTAACCTCGTGTAAAATACCCTATGAATCAACAGTATACCCAGAGGCTTAAAAAAATAGAAGCGGTTTTACAGGAAGTCATGCCGGAGGAGCCGGATGTTTCGTGGATGGGCCGTTCCTTCTTAACCCCCCGGAATGCCGGGCAAACCGGAAGTTTACGGGATTCGGTAAAGTTCCTGGCCCAACCCGGCAGGGAGCTTTTTAGCCGGGGAGGGAAACGTTGGCGGCCGCTGCTTATGACGTTGGTCTGCGAAAGCCTGGGGGGAGGGGACGCGGCGCTGCCCCTCACCCCCCTGGTGGAATTTCCCCACAATGCCAGCCTTATCCATGACGATATTGAAGATAATTCCGAGGAGCGCCGGGGTAAACCCGCGGTTCACTTGCTGTACGGGACCGATACGGCTATTAACGGGGGATGTTTTTTTTATTTTCTTCCCCTTATATGCCTCGAAACTTGGGATGCCCCGGCGGAACGGAAAAATTCCGTCTACACCCTCTGGGCGGCCTATATGCGGAGGCTCCATCTGGGACAGGCTATGGATATAAGCTGGCACCGGGATTTTTTTTCCCTCCCCAGCCCGGAGGACTATTATACCATGTGCCGGCTGAAAACCGGCTGTCTCGCGGGGCTTGCGGCGGTTCTGGGGGTCCGGGCCGCCTTTACCACAAAAAACAGACCTGACCCGGGTAAAGAGGGGCCCCTGGGGGAACTTTTGGGAGAGGCGGCGGAGAAACTCGGGGTAGGCTTTCAGATTCTTGACGATGTTAAAAATCTTACCACGGGAATTCCCGGCAAAAAGCGGGGGGATGACCTGGTGGAGGGGAAAAAAAGCCTGCCGGTTCTTTTGTACCTTGAGGGGCACGAGGAACGGGGGGCTTTGGTGGCCCGTTGTTTTGCCGCGGCCCGCTCCCAGGGGGAGGCGGCGCCGGAGGTAGAGGAATTAATCGGAGCGCTGACCCGGGCCGGGGTTTTGGACGAGGCGGAAACACGGGGACGGGCCTTGATAAAAGAGGCTGCCGGGATTTTTTCCGGGGCCTTTGCCGGGTTGCCCGGGGATCAGAACGCCCGGAACCTCCTGGCGGAGCTGGCGGATCTTTTAGCAGGCTAAGGGGGGGACTATGCAAAAAATGTTTGAAGTTGAAATATGGACCATCATACGGACGGATCAGGGGAATGCCGTGTTATTGCGGCCGTTAGGTTCGGATATTTCAGTGCCGATTTTTATCGGCCCCTTAGAATCTCAATCGATCCTTATTGGATTCAGCGGAGTATCCTTTTCCCGGCCCCTCACCCACGATCTGCTCCTGCATATTATCTACCGGATGGGGATCAAATTGGTCCGTACCGAGATCTACGATATAAAGGAGAATACGTTTCTTGCCCACCTGTACCTTGAAGGGAACCAGTATCCTCCGGAAAACCCCCTGATCCTGGATTCCCGGCCTTCCGATGCCCTTGCCCTGGCGTTACGGTGTAAATGCCCGGTATTTATGGCCGGGAAGGTGGTGGCCGATGTGGGGGTTCCGACGGATACTTTTATTAATACCCCCGGGGAAGATTTTATTTTTTCCCCGGAAATCGATTCCGATGAGGAGCCGGAGATTTCGGAAAAAAACCTGCGGCGCCTGGCCCTACAGGCGGAATTGGAGACTGCGGTGGCCAATGAGGAATATGAACGGGCTGCGGAAATTCGGGACGCCCTTATCCTGCTGGAGTAAGGTTAGACGGAAATTGGCCGATAAATAAGTGAGGCGGTTCCAAAATTTCAATCTTTGGAACCGGTTCAGTGGTTGTATGCGAAGGCCCCATACCCAAGAACCCGACTTGCGGCGGGGGAGCTTTAGGGCGTTATAAAGGGTATGTGCCCTGAGAAAATACCTTACCAAAACAACATGCCTCGCCCTTCAAGGCGAGGCCCTCGCCCTTCAAGGCGAGATCCTCGTCCTGAAGGGTGAGGTTGTTGATTAGTCTAAATTATGGTAAAAAAACTCCGGTTTTTATTGCCAAGAAAGGGAAAGAGGTTTATTATTAAAAAAAACGGATAGGATTTTATGGTAATAGAATATAATAAATTGAATAATTTAAAGAATTCTCTTCGATTGTTTTTGATTTTTACTATCGTATATTATACGCTCTTTTGGGGCATTTTCCCCATCCTCGGCGTACTCGGGGGGGAAAACTATTCCCGGGATTCCTTTGGGCGGTACGATGCAAAAAACGGCATGGGGGGTATGTCCTACCTTGAAAACAACGGTTTGGGGATCAATGATTCCGCCCTTGTCGTGGAGGCGGATACCGTTATCGGTATACCGGAACCGGAAGAATTTTCCAAGCCCCAGATGCTGCTTTACACCGCCTATGTGGTCAACCCTGGGGATACCATCAGCGATCTCGCCCGGAATTTCGGGTTAAACCAGGACACCCTGATTTCTTATAATGGGATCAAACAAACCCGGCTCCTGCAAATAGGGCAGGTTTTGAAGATCCCCAACCAGGACGGGCTCCTTTATACGGTAAAAAACGGGGATACCCTCACGGCCATCGCGGAGAAATACCAAGCCGATATGGGGGCGATTCAAACGGTGAATGAACTTTTTTCCGAAAAAATCACCGTTGGTTCCGGGCTTTTTATTCCCGGGGCCCGGCTTGACTGGGTGGACCTTCAGGAGATCAACGGCGATCTTTTTGCGTGGCCGGTTTACGGGTACCTGACCTCCCGTTACGGTTACCGGGTAAGCCCCTTTACCGGGGCCCGGCAGTTTCACTCGGGGATTGATATAGGGGCCGCCATGGGAACCCCCATCCGGGCGGCCATGGGCGGCAGGGTAAGCGCGGTTGGGTATGATGATGCGTATGGTAACTATGTGGTGATCACCCACCACGCGGGGTATCGTACCCTCTACGGCCACATGAGCGTGGTCCGGGTAAAACAGGGCAGTTATATTGGAACCGGGGAACGTATCGGCGACGTGGGTTCCACCGGCCGCAGTACCGGGCCCCATCTCCACTTTACGGTGTACAAAAACGGGGTAACCGTTAACCCCCGAAATTTGCTTAAATGAACCTCCGCGGGGTATTAAACCCATAGGCGTTTACTTAAACGCAAGACTGGAAGAATTTATCCGCAGATTAACGCTGATTTTAGCCTCTTTAATCCGTGAAAATCAGGGTAACCGGCGGAATTTTTCCGCAACGTATACGCATAGCGGGTCCGTCCCCCCACTCCTTGCATAAATATACGTAAAGGGTCAGACCCCGAATGTATATTTATGCAAACCCCGCCTCCAGAGGGGGTTCCCTTGTTCCCTAAAGAAGCACTGATTTATTCGAATGCGAATAAATCAGTGCTTCTTTAATGTGGTTTTTTCGTAGTTTTTCGTAGAAAAACGAGAAAAATAATAGGGCAACGCTGATTAGCCACACGTTAATCAGCGTTGCCCTAAGTAAACGCCTATGGGTAACTCCCGAATAAGGCGGCATCCATCCGTTAAAAAACAGAAAGACCGGTTCGGGGAGTGGGTTTTGGCTGTTTGTTTTGGATTTATAGGAAATTGGGGGGGTTATTTTTTTGAAATAATTGAATCTAAAAGTTTTTTGAAATCAGCGTCTTGTTTTTTTTCTGTTTCCGTGTTGGGGTGGGGATTAAGAATGCGATCCGGTATATACATAATCCCGTCCCGTTCTTCAATTGCGGTAAATTCTTCTTCCCCCTTTGCCGTCTCCGCGGCTAAATCGATCAGTTCCGGGGGTTCCATTTCCTCGCCCATGGCTCCCAATACTTCGGGAACACAGGCGCTTTCCAGTAAAAAAGGCCGGTAGAAATAGGAGTAGTGATAATCCGAATGGAGATCTTCCAACCGGCCTTCATCCTTAAGGATCAGTTTTTTTTTTTCCGTATCCGGCGGGGAATTCCCCGGATGATTCGGAGCCGCTTCCGGCGCGGAAGGGGGCTCGGCGGCTTTCCCTTCGGAATCTGAGAAATCAGATAATATGGTCGCGAAGGGAGATACAATTTCAAGTTCCGGATTTGGAACCCCATCATCCTGGGCAGCCGCATCGTCCTTTTCGGAGCACCCCTCAAATTCAATTTCACTGGTCAATTTGTCGATGTCTTTTTGATGGGTAACCGGATCCGGGCCAAAAATATCCTCCGGGACTGTTTCCCCGGAACCGATCTCCTCAAGCTCCTCTAATTCTTCCAGTTCTTCCAATTCTTCCAGTTTGCCAAATTCATTATCTTCCATAAGATTTACCTCCTCATTTGAAGTATCCCTTTCGATTCCCAATTTCTTTGCGTTTTTTTCTTCACCCGGCTCATGCGGTTTTTCCGCCGGCTTTTCCGCCACTTCAGCTTTCCCCGGGGAGCCAGGTCCCTGAAAGGGGGCTGCGGAACGCGGGAGCCCGGCGGCCGCCAAAACCGCCGGAAAACCGCCGGCTTCTCCCGCGGGGGCGGCCAGAATAACCCGGCTTAGTATGTCCCGGAGTTTAACTTCGTCAATAGAATCAATTTTATTTTCCTGGCGGCCGCCTATGACGGCTAATAATTCATCCCAGGATTTATCAATAAGAAAATCAATATCCTCGGTCTGCTTCCCCGGGGCCAGCTTGACGCCCCGCTTTAATTCTCCCCGGAGCTCCTCACGGCGCTGCTCCAGTTCCCGTTTCCAGCGGCCCCAGTCAATATCCCCTCTGCGGTCGTAATACTCCTCAATCAAATTGATCTGGAGCTGTTTAAGCCGGTTTTGTACCACGGTGAGGGGATCCTGCTTCAAGTTAAAAACCAAAAACACGGAAAGATAGGCGGTGATAAAAAAAGAGGCCAGGAGAATGATCTTCATGACCTGGGGAAAGGCAAAGAGGGTTTCGTCCACGATCCGTCCGATGTAGAGCCCCTGGCTGGTTTTGGCGGACAACAGGGCCAGATCGGTTTTGGAAGACGTGGAATTGAGGGTACTCATGGTGAGGCCCCCCTCGTCCCAAATGGAAGCGATGAGGGGTGTCAGGGTGTTTCTCCCCACATGGGGGAGCCCTGTAACCATGCCGGGGGGGGCCGAAAACAGGGAAACGTCCTCCCCCAGCTTGAGCCGCCCCAATTTGATAAGCCGTTCCGCTACGGCCCGGACGGAGAGGGAAAAAAGGGCTGTTCCCCGGTGTACACGATAGGAATCATAAAAGGGGAGGGAAAAAATAATCCGATCCCCCTCATCATCCACCGTCAATTTGGGTAGTCCCCGGTCAGGCACTTCCACCAGTTCATAGGGGATAAACCCGGGGATATCCTGGTAATTCCGGTAGGTTATGGATTCCGTAGTCTGCCGTTGGATGTCCTGGGGATTGGTGGAGTAGTGGATTCTCATCCCGCCGGAATCCACGAACCGTACCGATTGAAGCCCCCCTTGGGATTCCAAAAGGATGCCGTAGATTCTGGTCCGTTCAAAAATATCTTCCCCCTGTTGATCGGGCAAAAAACTCCGCCGGACCACCGGTTCTTCCAGGGTTACAAAAAAACGGGCCTGCAATTCGGTCAGAAAATTCTGGATCGCTTCGGCGTCTCCGGTTGTTTCATTATATAAGGCTCTAGTTATAGCGGGATTATAAAACCGGGTCTCTACCAAAGCAAAAAGCCCGGTATACGCCAGGATCGTAAAGGCGGCGGAGAGGATAACGGATATAAGCAGGCTTAAAGAGGCCTTTTGGGATATAGTCAAACCTATGACCCTATGATAATAGAGCCGGTCTCAAAACCCGGCGGTTTTAAACCCGGCTTCGGAAAAACGGCCCAGGGCCCGCTTTTTCCTTTAATTAAGGGAACCTCTAAAAACTTCAGTTTTTAGAAGTTTTCTTACCCTATAGAAAAAACTGCTTTTTCGTAATTGTTTATATTACAAGGAATGAGCAATTTTCTCTGAAGCCCCCCCAAAAACTCAACGAGAATTTCCGGAGGCTCCATAAGGTTGCTTGACAAGAAAAACTTGTCCTTCAAACCTGAAGTTTTAAAACAGCCTCAATATATTATATAATAACTAGTATGTACTAAAAAGGTTTTTTTTTCTATAGGGAGGTTCTGAAAACTGAAGTTTTTGGAACCTCCCCTAAGGAAGCACTGATTTATTCAATGAAGAACCCAGGAGCAAGCTCGAAGTAAGCGTGCTTGCCGGTATCTTCGTTGGATAGGAAATTTATTGTACTGGCGTGGTTCATACCCCGATACGAAAATCGGTTTACACCTTTTCTACGGGTTGTAAATTTTCCGGAGCAAGCG
>JAIRMO010000045.1 GCA_031258625.1 Spirochaetaceae bacterium
TGTGCGCTACCGCGCACGGTTTTGGGACAGGCTCTTGCAGTTTTTCAGGCTTTCAGCCTTACAAAACTGCGAATTTCAAAGTTGCTTTCCCAAAAACTGAAGTTTTGGGAAAGCCTCCACATTTATAAAGAACCGGCTCTGTTAAGCCTGTCCCATCGAACCGGAGGTTCGCAACCTTTGGTTCGCACTAATTCGCACGGTTTTGGGCAGGCCCTTGCGGTTTTTCGGGCTTTTAGCCTTACAAAACCGCGAATTTCAAAGCTGCTGGACAAGCAGAGCTTGTCTCCCAAAACTGAATTTTTGGGAAAGCCTCCTCCTTCATAAATTAAAAAAACGCCGCCCCCGCCCGGCAAATGAACCCCTCAGGGCCTCCCGGCGAGGATGCCCATGGTTACCAATCCGTTATAAATAAACTGGATCGCAAAACCGGCCAGGATGAGCCCCATGATTTTTTCTACGACGAATATACCCATGACGCTGAGAAAATTCATGATTAAAACACTCCCCCGGAGGATCAAATAGGTACAAACCAGTCCGATAAGAATCGCGGGAAACAAAAGCGAAAAGGAATAGAACCAATTAGATCCGGTGGACATGAACATGATAATAACCGTTAATAAACCGGGGCCGGCAATGAAGGGTATGGCCAGGGGAAAAAGGGCCACCGAATTACCCTCCTGGGCGGGTATTTTGCGGAGTTCCGGTTTGCTGTAGATCATTTCAAAGGCGATAAGAAAAAAGAGGATGCCCCCGGAAATATAAAAAGCGCCGGGCAGGATACCAAAAAAATCGAGGAGGAATTTTCCGCCCAAAAGAAAGACAAGCAGAACCAAAGCGGCTATCAACAGCGCTTTTTTAATGATGACATTCCGGGCTTTTTGGTCAAAGGGGGCGGTAAGGGACAGGTATTGGGGGATGAGCCCAATGGGATCCATCACAATAAGCACGGTAAAGGTTATTTTAAGAAAATCACGGATCATAGCTTACACCATACCCGAAATTTCGGGGTGTTTCAATGGTGCGCAATGCCTCATCGAAATTCCAACCCAAAAAGGGTCATGCCTCATTATAAAAATCTAACCCACATTAAACCGGTTCCTGCCGACAGAAAAGGGTCGGAGGCGCCACATGGGGTTAGACATGAAGAACAGACGGACGCTGGCCAATGAAGTCAGCAAACGCTACAAGAACGCGGAAAAAAAAGAAAAGAAACAAATCTTGGATGAGTTTACGGCGAATACGGGATACACCCGTAAGTACGCCATCCACCTCCTCGCCAACTGGGACAAAACCGCCTGGGTAAAACTGGACGGCAGGCTGGTCAGGCTCAAGACCGGGAATCCAAAAAAACGAACCGGCACCCTCCGGTACGACCCGGAGGTCATAGCGGTAGTACACCGTATCTGGGAAGCCTTCGGCTGTCGCTGCGGCAAGCTCCTGGCCCCCCTGATACGCCTTTTCATCGACTTCCTGGTTCGGGATCAGACCTTCGGGCCCCTCATCACGCCGGACATCAAGGCCAAGCTCCTGACCATAAGCGGGGCCGCCATCGACCGCCGGCTTGCCCCGGACCGGAAAAAACTTGCGCTCAAAGGTAAAAGCCACACCAAGCCGGGAACGCTCCTGAAAAACCGGATACCCATCAGGGCCTATTTCTCCTGGGACCAGCGGAAACCCGGCTGCTTCGAGATGGACACCGTAAGTCATTGTGGGGCAAACAGTTACGGAGAGTTCCGCAGCTCCCTGAACCTGACCGATGTCGCCTCCGGCTGGGTCGAAATCAGGGCCTGCCGCAACCGCGCCCACCGTACGGTCAAACAGCATATCATCGAAATCAAAGACTCCCTCCCCTTCCCCCTTAAGGGCGTGGACAGCGAATCAGGCGGCGAGTTCATCAACCGCCAGGTCTGGCAGTGGTGTAAAGAAAACGGCGTCGAGTTTACCCGCGGCAGACCCTGCCGCAAAAACGACAACTGTTTCGTCGAACAGAAAAACGGCGACGTCATCCGCAAGGCCGTCGGCTGCTCCCGATTCGACACCGACCAGGAGACCGCCGCCCTCGCCGGGGTCTACCGCCACCTGTGCCCCCTGGTCAACTTCTGGTATCCCTCAATCAAAGTCACCGGTAAGGAACGGCTGGAAAATGGCAGGTTGAAAAAAAAGTACGATGCTCCCAAGACGCCGTACCAACGCCTCTTGGAATCTCCGGACCTTTCTGATACCGTCAAGCAGGAGCTTAAACGGAGGGCCCAGGCTGCCAACCCGGTTACCCTCATGCGGCTGGAAAACCAGGCCGTAGCAAGGCTACTTCACATTCATACACGGAAGAACCGGGAGGTTCCGCCTCCAGTATCGGGTTCTCATGGTTAGATTTTTAGCATGAGGCATCCAACCCCTACGGTTAGAATTTTTAATGAGGCATTACGGAAGAAACTCCACATGCGCCTGGCGCCTAAAACGGTACTGGTCAAAGCGCGTCACGGTGTGGTATACCATACCCCATGGATATCGTGCGCTGCCCCTGGTGTGGGGGGGATGAACTCTATACGGCCTACCACGACACCGAGTGGGGGGTTCCGCTCTACGATGACCGGAAGCTCTTTGAACTGCTCATCCTGGAGGGCGCGCAGGCGGGGCTTTCGTGGATCACCATTCTGCGGCGGCGGGAAGGATACCGTGCGGCCTTTGACGGCTTTAACGTACAAAAAATAGCCCGCTACGGCGTTAGGGACATCGAACGCCTTATGGGGGACGAGCGGATTATCCGCAACAGAAGAAAAATTATTTCGGCAAAGGACAACGCCCGGGCGTTTCTTGCCCTTCAAAAAGAAGCGGGGTCCTTTTCCGCCTGGCTGTGGAAGCATGTTGACGGAAAGCCCATAGACAATCGTCCCAAAACCATGGGTGACGTTCCGGTGACTACGCCCCTTTCTGAAACTATTTCAAAGGAATTAAAAAAGCTCGGCTTTACCTTTGTGGGCCCGACCATTATGTACTCATATCTGCACTCCGCGGGGCTGGTAAACGACCACCTGGCCGGCTGCTTTACCCGGCGGACCGCCAGGTAAACGCCTCGTGCCTTGTCAAAGAAATTCGGGGTCAGACCCCGTCATGGGGTCAGGCATTGTTATGGGGTCAGACCCCATGACGATACCGCACAAAAGCGCAAAAAACTACCGCATGGCGCACTATATATCGCCCAATAGCACAGAAGCGATATTGATGACAGCCTATTGAAATGCCGGACATCTTTTTTAACCACAAACCACACCAGGGCCGGTTTAAAAACACGTAACCATAGTATTCCTCCGCAGTTTAAGGTATAGCAGCTTTTAAAAAGGGAAGGGTATGGATTTTGGGGATATTTTAGACGAATGGGAGCGGAAAACCGCCGTACCCTCGGGGAAGAAAAAAAGCCTTGCCCGGTTAAAACGGATTGGGGATAGGGACGCTCAAGGGGCCGGCAAAAGCGGGGAGGGGGCGCTCAAGAAGGTGGATCCCCTGATCGCCTGGCTCAGGCTGAACCCCGTGTACGATAAGGACGCGGAAATAGAGGAGCGGGAGACCACCGCCGGGGAGCGCCGCCGCCGGCTCCTTGCCCGGCGGCCCGACGCGGTTCTGGACCTCCACGGGTTAACCCGGGATGAAGCCTGGAACTCCCTGGAAGTCTTTTTCCGGGACAGCCGGGGGAAGGGGTTTCAAAAGCTCCTCATTGTCCATGGAAAGGGGAATCATTCCAACGGCGGGGGGATCCTAAAAGAAACCTGCCGTACCTTTATCGAACGCTGCCCCTTTGCGGGGGAAAGCGGCCACGGCAAAGCTGCCGACGGGGCATCGGGAGCTACCTGGGTGATTCTAAAATAGCGAGAACACCCTGTTCCGAGACCAACGGGGCTTGAGAAATACTCTGTATAATAAGATTTTCTGAATTACGGCCAAGGCATTCGCCCGGCCCGCCGCCCGGAGGAACCGGGGGTTACCGTTCCCGGTATATAATACGACCCCGGCTTAAATCATAGGGGGAAAGGGCTATTCGCACCCGGTCCCCGGGGACGATGCGGATATAGTGCTTACGCATTTTACCTGAAAGGTGGGCGAGGATAAGATGTCCGTTTTGGTTATCCAGTTCCACCCGGAACATGGTGTTGGGAAGGGCTTCCCGAACCACCCCTTCTACTTCTATCGCTTCTTCTTTAGCCACATAAACTCCTTGGCATTTTAGATGATTTGAGCGGCTTCCCCGGAACCAACCGGATTTTGGGAAAACCCTTTATTAAATGCTATAATTAAGACCGTTCCTTGTCAACACATAAAGAAACCCCTAAAAACACCGGTTCCCGGAGCTTCCCCAAAGGAAATAGGGCTTTCCCGGAGGATTTCACACTTGTCATAGGCCCTTCTCTGCCATACAATGATATTAGGAGCATTTTTAGAGGAATTTATGAAGCAGATCCTGATTATTGATGAGTCGCCGTTAGTTCGTGAATATTTAAATTTGAAGTTGGATGTAAGAAATATAGAGGTAATTACCGCTATTAATGCTCTGGATGGAATCTCAAAGATTCGAACCCAGCTACCGGATCTCATTATTATGGATTATCACCTGAAAAAAGCCGGTTGTTTTGAGGTACTCAAGCAAAAAAAAGAAAGCCCCAATACGGTAAATACCCCGGTGATCATCATGGCGCAATATATCGATCAGAGCCGGATCATCAAGCTGCTTCCCTATGATGTCAAAAAGGTGTTCACCAAGCCGGTCAAAATCGACGCCCTTTGTACCACCATAACGGAAATTTTGGGTATTCCCTTTGACATAGATGAAAGTCCGGGCATAGTGGAGGTTCATGTAAACGATAACATCATTTTTGTCGAGATAGCCCAGGGGCTTAACCGGGACAAATTGGATCTCCTCTATTTTAAAATCCGGGAGCTTATCGCCCTGTATAGGATCCGTTTGCCCAAGATCATTGTGATGGTCAGCAACATCACCCTGGGTTTCGCCGACGGCCTGAATATTCAAAAAATGCTGAAGGTAATCCTTGAATCCTCCGGAGTAGCGCGGCAGAACCTGCGAATTTTAACCAAGAACGCCTTTTTACGTAAATTTATCGAAGAACAAAAGGAATACGACGATATTGAGGTGGTTTCCAATTTACAATACGCCATGGACGGACTGATTAAGGAATTTGCCGATCCTGCCGAATATGAAGGGAAAGAAGCTGAACTCATCGAGGAAAAGGTCTTGTCCGCGGATGCCCGGACCCACGGTGAAACCATACAGCTCCGTTTTAAGGCTGAGGTTAAATCAAACCAGGAAAACATACAAGATTTAATAGGCAACTTAAAGATCGCCGTGGTGGATGATGATTTTATGACCCAGGAACTGATAAAATTAACCTTCAAATCCGTCGGTTCCGCGGTTAAAACCTATTCCGATGGCGCTGAATTCCTGACGGATGTAAAAGCCGAGCATTTTGACTTGATATTTCTGGACCTTTTGATGCCCAAAGTAGACGGTTTTTCCGTTTTACGGGCCCTAAAGACCGGCGGTATATACCGTCCGGTCATCGTATTATCCACGGTCAGCCAGCGAAACACGGTGATCCGGGCCTTCCAAATGGGAATTAAAAGCTATCTGATAAAACCCTTAAAGCCGCGTGATATTTTTACCAATGCCATGGAAATCCTGAAATCCAGTTTTTAAAGGTTGTTTATTGCCATGGAACCAAAGGAATATATGAGTCCGTTTTTTAGACTTTTTGAAGAATCTTCGGTGGCTATGGCCATCGCGGATAAAAACGGACTTATCATTGAGTCAAACCCCCGGTTTAGTGAACTCATGGAGGCTATCTCCGGTTTTGGAAACACCCAAACGCCGAATTACCTCTCCATCCGTGAAACCCTCCGGTTTGCCAATTTCTTTTCCCGCTTAACCAGCGGCGCGGCCCAACAGGTGAAGTTTGAAGCGCCCTTCCACGACAGCCAGGGTGTCCTGCATTGGTTTCGGATCCACGCCTGGGTCATCTCCCCCCTCAATGACACGGATCCCCGGTTCCAGGGGCCCCTTATCGGTTTTACCATGACGGACCAGACCAGGGAACGGCAGGAAGGGGAACGGCTTCAGGAGGACAAGGAGGTAGCTGAACGGGCCATGGAAGCCAGAAACCAGTTTCTGGCAAACATCAGTCACGAGATCCGTACCCCGATACAGACCATCATCGGCATGACCGAATTACTCCAGGATACCAAACTTGACCGGGAACAGGCGGAATATTCCCGGCAGATTAAATTTGCCGCCGAGGTTCTCCTTTCCCTGATCAACGATATCCTGGATTTTTCCAAAATCGAGGCGGGTAAGATGGAATTGGAATACACCCGCTTTGATCTTGACCAGACCATCGAACAGGCGGTGGAGATGATCGCCCTGGAGGCCCATAAAAAGGGCCTGGAAATCGCCCTGGATATCGCCCCGGAACTGAATATCGCCATCCTGGGGGATCCCCATAAATTCCGGCAGATCGTGATAAACCTGGTGAAAAACGCGGTTAAATTTACCCAGGAAGGGAGTGTAACCATATCCGCCCGGCTCACGGATCTTGAGGGGCTGGAAGCGGTGGCCGTGGCCGTGGCGGATACCGGCATCGGTATACCGGAAGAAAGCAGAATCCACCTTTTCACGACCTTTTTCCAGGCGGACCCTTCCAACACCCGGTGTTTCGGCGGTACCGGCCTCGGGCTGGCCATTGCCCGTAACCTGGTGGAGCTTATGGGGGGTAATATAGAGATGGTTCCCCGGGAGGGGGGCGGTTCCATATTCCGCTTTTCCATACCCATAGAACAGCTAAAACACTCCCCGGAACCGGTTCTCATCCGGCAGGAACCCCCGGAGGTGCGGATCCTCCTGGTGGATGACCGGGAGGAAAGCCGGACTATCATCACCTCCTACTTAAAAGACATCGGGTATCAGAATACCGATACCGCGGCCTCCGGGGAACAAGCCCTGGAACTGCTGCGGGCCGCGGTTCAGGAGGGAAACCCCTACGGCTTGTGCCTGATTGATATGATCATGCCCGTCATGGACGGCTGGCGGCTGGCCGCGGAAATTAACCGGGACGCGTCCATTAACGGGAGCCGGCTCATCCTGATGGTTCCCCACGGACTCCTGGGGGCGGAAGCCAAGATGACCCTCCTGAAGTGGTTTAACGGCTATATCAACAAGCCCATTAAACGGAAGGATTTGACGGAAATCATCACCCAGGCCCTCTCGGAACCCCCGGTGGACCTGGAAACGGCCGCGGAAGATCAGCGGCTTCTTCTCTCCGAGGAAGTCCAATCCGGGGAATTTTCCAGAGACCCGGCCCGCCCGGAAGAATCCGCCCCGGTCCATGCCGCGGACAAGCCGGATAAACCGGGCAGGCAGGGTAAACCGGGTAACCCGGGTAAACCCTTGGTCTTAATCGCCGAGGATCATCCGGTTAATCAAAAACTCTTTGCGCTTATTTTGGAAAAACTGGGCTGCGCTTTTATCCTGGCGGACGACGGCCTTGACGCCCTGGAGAAGGCCGAAGCTTATCCGGTGGATTTGATCTTTATGGACATCCAAATGCCCCGGATGAACGGGTATGAAGCGGCCCAGCAACTGCGGGAGCGGGGGTTTACCCGGCCGATTATCACCGTAACCGCCAGCGCCCTTCCGGATGAATGGGCGCAGTGTTTGAAGGCCGGGATCAACGACATCCTGCTTAAACCTTTTAAACAGTCCGATATCGAAGGGGTACTTCGCAAGTGGATGCCTTCCCCCGGAGCCGCTAAAAGCGGGGTCCAGGATTCCGGGGAGCCGCGGGCCGGGCCGGGGCTTTTAGCCAGAGCCGCCTTACATTCCCTGCCCCGGCCCGCGGCGGATGCGGGCCCCCTGCCAACCGCCCCCCGGCCCGGACCGGTTGTTCCCCCGGCGCTCCCCGCCGAACCCAGGGAACCCCAAACGAACCCGGTCTTAGGGGTGGCGCCGGTCCCCTCCCCGCTTCCCGCCCGGGCGGCTGACCCGGTGTGGGTCATGCCCGTCAGGGTATCCGAAGCGGCACCGGCGGCGCCGGTTTCCATCACTAAAGACCCTGTTTTTAACAGCCATGAACTGTTGGATACCTTTCTTCAGGACGCCGAAACCATAAAACCCCTCATCGGCCGCTTCCTTGAACGGACCGAAGACCAGATCGACGGACTTCCCGTCATGATAGAACAGGAAGCCTGGAAGGAAGCCCGGATCATAACCCATACCATAAAGGGCAGCGCCCTTACCCTTTCGGGCAGGGAACTGGGCCAGGCCGCCGCCAGGATGGAACTGGCCTTTAAAAACCTGGACCGGGACGAAATACAGGCGGGGCTCCCCCTCCTCAAGGATGCCTTTGTCCGGTTCAAAGCGGAAGCGCAAATGTTTATAGGGGAAACGGAAGCAACGGTCAATGCCTAGACCCGTTTCCTTACAATGAAGAACCCCGTCCTGAAGGCTAAACTTGACCCACAATTCAGATTACCTGCCTGTTTCAGGACAGACCTTTCCCCGGAAAGTTTTCGGTTTGGGGTGGACCGGGGAGCTGATTCGGAATCCGGGACGGATTGGCGCGGTTTATCCGGGTGCGGGGGCAGGGAGAAGGGGGAATATGAGGAGAAAAGCGGTTTGGATCGCCGTTTCCCCATACCGGGGTCTGACCCCAGCATCCGATACCCCGATCCACTCCCCCGCCGCCATTATCTCCTCCTCGGCAGCCTCCCCCTCCACTATCCGCGACCCATACCGGTCCCCCCAGATATGCCCGATCCGGCCTTCCGCCCGGTTGTACCGTTGGGCGAACACCTGTTTCAGCCACTTCATGATAGCCGGAAGTTCCAGCCCGTCCGCCGGCTTGATATAAAACGTCAGCCAGTCATCCGCAAGACAGAGCCC
>JAIRMO010000124.1 GCA_031258625.1 Spirochaetaceae bacterium
ACTTGACGCTAACCATCGTTGCCCTATTATTTTTCTCGTTTTTCTACGAAAAACTGCGAAAAAACCACATTAAAGGAGCGCTGATTTATTCTCGATTGAATAAATCAGCGCTTCCTTAGGCAATGGCCGTTTCCAGGGCCACTTCCATCATCCGGGTAAAGGCGGTTTGCCGCTCCTCGGGGCTGGTAACTTCGTGGGTGATAAGGCTGTCCGAAACCGTCAGTATGGCCAGGGCCTCCCGGTCGTACTTTGCCGCCAGGGTGTAGAGTTCGGCGGTTTCCATTTCCAGGGCCAGGGCGCCGAATTTGGCCCAGAGCCGCCATTCCTCGGGATCTTCGGGGTAGAACATATCGGAACAAACCACGTTACCCACCCTGGGCTGCCAGCCCTTGGCCGCCGCGATGTCATAGGCGGTTTTCAGCAAAAAAAAGTTCGCCGTGGGGGCAAAATTCCTCCCCTTAAACCGAATGGCGTTGACCCCGGAATCGGTGGAAGCCGCCATAGCGAATATCAAGTCCCGGATTTTCACCTGTTCCTGAATCGCCCCGGCGGTCCCTACCCGAATCGCCCGTTTAACCCCGTAATCCTTGAATAATTCGTTGAGATATATTGAAATTGAAGGAATTCCCATCCCGGTACCCTGGACCGAGACCCGTTTCCCCCTATACGTCCCGGTATACCCCAGGATATTCCGCACCTCATTGTATAAACAGGGGGCTTCCAGGAAGTTTTCAGCGATAAATTTGGCCCGCAGGGGGTCCCCGGGCAATAAAACAACCTCCGCGATATCTCCCTCTTTAGCCGTAATATGAATAGACATACCCGCTCCTTTGTATTAATAATAATACGAAATAAATTTACAAGTCTATATGTTTTTATCCCTATTTCCCCTTGACATAATCCGGTTATTCTGTTATGTTCCTAGAACGTTATAAAATGTGGTTTTTATGCCCTTGTAGCTCAGTCGGTAGAGCACATCCATGGTAAGGATGCGGTCAGCGGTTCGATTCCGCTTGAGGGCTTGACCAGAAGCGGCCTCCATAATTTAAGGAGAATTTGAACCGGAAGGGGATACATTATGGCGAGTAAGAAGACGGCGGTGGAGCTCATCGCCCTCCAATGCAGCGAATGTAAGCGGAAAAATTACACTACCAAAAAAAACCGGCGGAATATGCAGGAAAAGCTGGAACTCAATAAATACTGCCCTTTTGACCGGAAACACACCCTGCATAAGGAAACCAAGATCAAATAGTGTTTTTTAGGCCAGTAGCTCTAATGGTAGAGCGTCGGTCTCCAAAACCGAATGTTGTGGGTTCGAGTCCTACCTGGCCTGGGGAGAGTTATAGTGAGCCGAAAGAGTCCCCGGTAGGACTCGAAGGGTTTTTGCGGCCGGTTCAAGGCGAGACATCGCAGCCTTGAACCGGTAAACCGCCAGGGTTGGCGGTTTAGCAAAAACCCCGGCCCGGAGGACCGAAGCAAGGAAGCTGAGGTCCGGAGGGGAGTCCTACCTGGCCTGGGGAGAGTTATAGTGAGCCGAAAGAGTCCCCGGTAGGACTCGAAGGGTTTTTGCGGGCCGGTTCAAGGCGAGACATCGCAGCCTTGAACCGGTAAACCGCCAGGGATGGCGGTTTAGCAAAAACCCCGGCCCGGAGGACCGAAGCAGGGGAGCGTTGTCAAGAGGGAATAAGGGCCCTGGATTTTAATACTTGAAAGTACAAAGAGGGAAGCATGAACAAATTGGTTCAGTTTATAAAGGAATCTTACGCGGAGCTTCGCAAGGTCGTATGGCCCGGCAGGGACGATGTGGTCAGTTCCGTAAAGGTTGTTATTGTTTCTACCATACTTTTTGCCGCTGTGTTGGGTCTGGTGGATGTGTTGCTTCTCCTGGGCGTACAGGCTATATTTTAAACAAGGAAAAAAATGGCGACGGGCTGGTATGTTCTCCATATCTATTCGGGATATGAGAATAAAATAGAGAAAACCATCCGCATCATGATCGAGTCGGGGGAACTCGAAAAGGAAATGGTCCGGGATATAAAGGTCCCTTCCGAAGAAGTGGTGGAGGTCAGGGACGGTAAAAAACGGACCATGACTAAGAAATTTCTTCCCGGATACATCCTGGTGGAAATGGACCTTCCGGACGCCGATTGGAAGACGGTTTGTTCCAAGATCAAAAAGATCCAGGGGGTTACGGGTTTTGTGGGAACCCCGGCGGATAAAAAACCCCAGCCCTTAACCGGGGATGAAGCCCGGGCAATACTGCAAAAATCCGGGGAAATTAAGGGTGAACGGCCGACCCGGTCCCGTCAGTCCTTTGTGGCCGGGGAACAGGTCAAGATCGTTGACGGGCCCTTTGAGTCCTTTACCGGTACTATTGAGGAAGTGAATCAGGAGAAAAACAAACTCAAGGTTATGGTCGGCATTTTCGGCCGGAATACCCCTGTGGAGGTGGATCTCCTTCAGGTTGAGAAATTGTAGTTTAGGGAGAAACGGGGGGCGGAAAACGGTATGACGGCCCCCTCATTTCTCGTTTTATAGCCAGTAGGAGGGGGTCCAGGCCCCCGTTAGTCCGGCAGCGGCCGGGCATACTACGAAGGAGTACATGAATGGCCAAGAAAAAGGTAACCGCCATGATCAAGCTCCAGTGCCCCGCGGGCAAGGCCACTCCGGCCCCGCCGGTGGGACCTGCCCTGGGGCCCCATGGCGTCAGCGCTCCCCAATTCGTCCAGCAGTTCAATGACCGGACGAAATCCATGGAGCAGGGGCTCATTATACCGGTGGTTATCACCGTGTATGCGGATAAATCATTTACGTTTATCCTCAAAACCCCGCCGGCGGCGGTGTTGATCAAAAAGGCCATCGGCCTTGAAAAGGGGTCCGGTGAATCCCATAAAATCAAGGTCGGTAAGATTCCCCGGGCCAAACTTGAGGAAATCGCCAAATTGAAGATGCCCGATCTTTCGGCCAATGATATTGAAGGGGCCATGAAGATCATCGCCGGGACCGCCCGGTCCATGGGAGTTGAGGTAGAAAAATGAAACACGGAAAAAAATACCTCGAAGCCCTTAAAAAATACAATCGGGCCCTTTCTTACGATGTAAAAGCCGCGGTGGATCTGGTTAAAACCCTGGCCCCCGCCAAATTCGATGAAACCGTGGATCTTTCGGTAAAACTCAACCTGAAAAAGAGCCAGTCCGTCCGGGATACGGTGGTGCTTCCCCATCAGTTCCGGGCGGAAAAGCGGGTTTTGGTGTTCTGTAAAGCGGAAAAAGAGAAGGAAGCCCAGGAAGCGGGGGCCACGTATGTGGGCGCCGAGGACCTTATCGAGAAGATCCGGGGGGGATGGCTCGATTTTGACGTGGCGGTAGCCACCCCGGATATGATGAAGGATGTGGGTAAACTCGGTATGGTCCTGGGCCGCCGGGGGCTCATGCCAAACCCCAAAACCGGGACGGTTACCTTTGACCTCAAGGGGGCCCTTTCGGAGCTTAAAAAAGGCCGGGTGGAATTCAGGGCCGATAAGACCGGGGTGGTCCACCTCGCGGTGGGAAAAGTTTCCATGGACAGCGAGCAGGTCGTGGAAAACATCCGGATCGTGGTTGCCGAAATTAAACGCAAAAAGCCCGTTGACGCCAAGGGTGAATTTATCCGAACCGTTTCGGTAACTTCCACCATGGGGCCCGGGGTGTGGGTCTCCATCAAGGATGAAGGGTAACCGGCCCGCCGGCGCCCGGATTGAAGTAAGGGATAGGAGTTGCCCTAACCCTTCGTGTTAATATGCGATAGAGGCGGCGATTCCGCCGCCTGTTAGAGGAGTTGAAACATGGCCATAGTCGCTAAAAAAATACAGGATGTTAAGGTCTCGTCCATAAATGAATTAAAAGAGGCCTTTGGTCAAACGAAAGATTTTATTTTCGCCGATTACCGGGGGCTTACGGTCGGGCAGATCACCGCCCTGCGGAAACTGCTCCGGGCCAAAGAAGCCGCATTCAAGGTGGTAAAAAACAACTTTGCCCGGATCGCCTTTGTGCAGTTGTCCGCCCCGGATGTGGCGGCCTATCTTACCGGGCCCACGGCGGTGGCGATTTCCCCCAAGGATCCCAACGAAGTCGCTAAAATTCTCCTTGATTTTGCCAGGGAAGCTCCGGCGCTTCACATTAAGGGCGGATTAATGGGAGATACCGTGTACGACGCCGCCCAGATTGAGGCCTTTTCCAGGCTCCCGGGCAGGCTGGAGCTTATCGCCATGCTTATGTCGGTAATGAACGCCCCCGCCCGGAACTTCGTAACGGCCCTGAACGATATCAACGCCCGGCTGGTCCGTACCATCAAGGCGGTGGGGGACAAAAAGGCCGGTTAAGTAACGTGAACCTTCAGGCTTCGGGGAACCGTTGGTTCCATGCTGCCGTTCCTGTCGGTTTTATATACCGGGGTTTCCCCCGGAAGCATCCTGGGATGCGTTGTGCCCGTATGGGCGCATATTTTAGGGTATTTTATTGAGGAGAAGATAATATGGCAGCCCTTACTACTGATCAGATTATTGAAGCGATTTCGTCCATGACTGTTTTGGAGGTTTCCGAATTGGTTAAAGCCATGGAGGAAAAATTCGGTGTTTCCGCCGCTGCTCCTGTAGCCGTGGCTGTGGCCGGCGCCGCTCCCGGAGCGGCCGCCGCCGAAGCCGTGGAGGAGAAGACGGAATTCAATGTCGTTCTTAAGGCTTTTGACGATTCCAAAAAAATCGCGGTTATCAAAGAAGTCCGGGCGGTTACCGGGCTTGGCCTCAAGGAGGCGAAGGATCTTGTTGAGGGGGCGCCCAAGCCCCTCAAAGAAAATGTCTCCAAGGATGAGGCCGCGAAAATCAAGGAGCAGATTACTGCTGCCGGCGGTACGGTTGAAATTCAGTAGACGAGATAGAAAACAATTCTTTTTTTCTCTTAACGCGGGGATGCGGCAAAGGATGATCCCCCGCTTTGGTATGTCCAAAGCGGGGGTGTATTGTCTGTCCGCGGTCCCGGCGGCTTCCGGTTGTAGCCGGGGCTTTTTTGTAGTTTTGGAGCCGCGGTACGCGGGTTGCCGAAACAGGGGGTAGATGGATGGTAAAGGAAAAAACAGTGACCCAAAGGACCTATATCGGGAAGGATATCCAGGATGTGATGGAGCTTCCGGATTTGATAGATATTCAGCTTTGTTCTTATGAGCGGTTCCTCCAGCGGGAGCGTTTGCGGGACAACCAGCCCCTGGAAATCCAAGGACTGGAAGAAGTTTTTAGAACCACCTTTCCCATTGAAAGTCCCGCCGGCGATATGTTGTTGGAATACGAATATTACACCCTGGACGAGGAAAACGTCAAATTTTCGGAGCAGGATTGTAAACAGAAGGGGCTTACCTACGCGGCGCCCTTGAAGGCCCGGGTGAACCTGATCTTTCAGCAAACCGGGGAAATCCGCCAGAAGGATATTTATATGGGGGATATTCCCATCATGACTGAACGGGGGACCTTCATTATAAACGGGGCGGAACGGGTGGTGGTCTCCCAGATCCACCGCTCGCCGGGGGTTATTTTTAGCCACGAAAAGGGGGCTTATTCTTCCCGGATCATCCCCTACCGGGGTTCCTGGCTGGAATTTGAAATCGATCAAAAACGGGAGTTGATCTACGCCAAGATCGACCGAAAAAAACGGATCCTGGGGACCATCTTCCTGCGGGCCTTGGGGTATGAGAGCCGGGAGGCGATTATCCGCGCCTTTTATACCGTGGAAACCCTGGAGGTAAAGGACGATAGGGAAACCAGGGAACAGTTTTCCGGCAAGGTCCTGGCCGCGGCGGTGTGGATCAATGAAAACGACGGAGAGGCCGATAAAACCGGGGAAAACAATACCGGGGAAATGAAAAAACTCTACCGGGTCGGCGAAAAACTGCACCCCCACAATGTGGATGAACTCCTGGCAAACGGCGTTACCTCCGTGGAGGTTATCAATTTTGAAGCCCCGGATTCCCTTAATTCCCCGATGCTCCTCAACTGTTTCGAGCGGGAGGAGATCAAATTCCTCAAGGAAGATCCCGAACGGGATGAGCCTTCCAAGGAAGACGCCCTTTCCGCGGTCTATTCGGTCCTTATGCCCGGGGAATCCATCACCGTGGATGCCGCCGAAAAGGACCTTTTGGGGATGTTTTTCACCTCCCGGCGTTACGATCTGGGCAAGGTGGGCCGTTACAAACTCAACAAAAAATTCGACTTTACCCCCCCCCTGGAGGAATTTACCCTGACCAAACAGGACATCATCGCCACCATGAAGTTTCTTATCAAGGTGTATGTGGGGGATGAACATATCGACGACATCGATCACCTGGGGAACCGGCGGGTCCGGTCCGTGGGGGAACTGATGGCTAACGCTCTAAAAACCGCCTTTAGCCGGATGGAACGGATCGCCAAGGAGCGGATGAGCCTTAAAGAGACCGATACCATTAAGCCCCAGGACTTAATTTCGATTAAGCCCGTGGTGGCGGTGATCAAGGAATTTTTTGGGTCCAGCCAGCTCTCCCAGTTTATGGACCAGGTAAACCCCCTGGCGGAGCTGACCCACAAGCGGCGGCTTAACGCCCTGGGGCCCGGGGGGCTTTCCCGGGATCGGGCGGGGTTTGAGGTCCGGGATGTCCACTACACCCATTACGGCCGGATGTGCCCCATCGAAACCCCGGAAGGCCCCAATATCGGGCTTATCGTGTCCCTGGCGAACTATACCCGGGTCAACGAATACGGCTTCCTGGAAACCCCCTACCGCAAGGTTGCCAAAGGGGTGGCCACCAAGGATATTGAATACCTTTCCGCCATGGACGAGGACCGGTATTACATAGCCCAAGCCTCGGCAAAGCTGAAAAACAACGGCTTGTTCGCGGAGGATCAGATCTCCTGCCGCCGTCAGGGGGACTATACCAACCGGGGGCCCGAAGACATCCAGTACATGGACGTTTCCCCCAAGCAGATCATCTCGGTTTCCGCTTCCCTTATCCCTTTTTTGGAACACGACGACGCCAACCGGGCCCTGATGGGTTCCAATATGCAGCGTCAGGCGGTGCCCCTGGTGTTCCCCGAGGCCCCCCGGGTGGGAACCGGTATGGAGGGGAAATGCGCCTATGATTCGGGGGTGCTGGTCAAGGTCCGGCAGGACGGCGCGGTGATCCGGGTAACTTCCCAGGAGATCGTGGTTAAACCCGCCGAAGGGGGAAAGCCCAACGCCGCCACCAACGCCGAGGGGCTGGATGTGTATCCGTTGATCAAATACCAGCGGACCAATCAGGACACCTGCTACAACCAGCGGCCCCTGGTAAAGATCGGAGATAAGGTTACCGCCGGCCAGGTCATCGCGGACGGGCCCGCCACCCGGAACGGGGAATTGGCCCTGGGCCGGAACATCCTCGTGGGTTTTATGCCCTGGAACGGATACAACTACGAAGATTCCATCCTCATCTCCCAACGGGTGGTGAAGGATGATATGTTCACCTCCATCCATATAAAAGAGTTTATCACCGAAGTCCGGGAGACCAAATTGGGGCCGGAAAAAATAACCCGGGATATTCCCAATACCTCCGAAAAGAGCCTGGACAACCTGGACGCCGAGGGGATCATCCGGGTGGGGGCCAAGGTCCGCTCCGGGGACATCCTGGTGGGGAAGGTTACCCCCAAAAGCGAAACCGAGACCACCCCGGAATTCAAGCTCCTCAACTCAATCTTTGGGGAAAAAGCCAAGGAAGTCCGGGATTCCAGCCTCCGGGTGCCCCACGGCATCGACGGGACCATCATCGATATCCAGCGGCTCAAACGGACCGAAGGGGACGACCTCAACCCCGGGGTGGACGAGGTGGTAAAGGTCCTGATCGCCACCAAACGCAAACTCCGGGAGGGGGATAAGATGGCGGGCCGCCACGGTAACAAGGGGGTTGTGGCCCGGATATTGCCCGAAGAGGATATGCCCTACATGGAAGACGGCACCCCCCTGGATATTTGCCTTACCCCCCTGGGGGTTCCCTCCCGAATGAACATCGGCCAGCTCCTGGAAACCGAGCTTGGCTGGGCGGCCAGCACCCTGGATGAGTGGTTCTCCACCCCGGTGTTCCAGTCCCCGTCCACGGAGCAGATCGAGGAAAAACTCAAGAAGGCGGGGCTCCCGGTAACCAGTAAAACCATACTCCGGGACGGCCGTACCGGGGAGGCCTTCGTCAACCCCATCTTCTGCGGGGTGATCTACTTCCTCAAACTCCACCACCTGGTGGACGATAAGATGCACGCCCGGTCCACCGGCCCCTATTCCCTGGTAACCCAGCAGCCTCTGGGGGGCAAGGCCCAATTCGGGGGGCAGCGGTTGGGAGAGATGGAGGTCTGGGCTCTGGAAGCCTACGGCGCGGCCAATACGCTGCAGGAGCTTCTCACCATTAAGAGTGATGATATGACCGGACGGTCTAAAATATACGAAGCCATTGTGAAGGGGGAACCCTCCACCACCGCGGGGATCCCCGAATCCTTTAACGTACTGGTCCAGGAACTGCGGGGGTTGGCCCTGGATATGACCATCTACGACGCTAAGGGCAAACAGATTCCCCTTACCGAACGGGACGAGGAACTGATTACCAAGAGCGGGAGCAATTTCTAGCGGTCTGTCGCGGAGGTTTTATGCGTGAAGCGCGATGAGCATCCGGGGTTGCTGTGTAACAACGATTGTTTTAGCGGCCGTCCTTTGGGGCGGCCGTTTTTCTGTTAATTCGAGAGGCTTTCCCAAAACCGTGCGCGCGAGCGCACAGTCAATTAGTTTTGGGACAGGCTCACGAGTCAAGATATTCCTGTAGTATTTCGGGGAATTCTTCCGTGATTTTTCTCTCGGCGCCGATAAGCGCCCGGTTGTCCGCGTCCGATTGATTTGCGGGATGCGACTCACGGTTAGCGATATTGTACGTGAACAGCTCGGCGCCGGTCCGCGTGTCTTTCAATACCGCGTCGACGGTATACCGGGTGTTAAAATACCTGCCCTGGGGCGCCGGCGTGAAGGTCGTCGTAACCTCCAAGGCAAAACGGGAATTACGATTGCCGGTTCTAAATCCCAGAGATGTAAACGCTCCCGCAAACGCCGCCTTGATCCGGCCGTTTATGTCCCCCTTAACCCGTACATCTACCGGAATGGCTTTTGCCTCGTTCATTGTACCGGCAATCCTGGCGGTAAGCTCGGAAACTTCCTGCTGCCGGTTCGGGCCGTCGAGCAAAGCGAGAACCGTGGCGTACACATCCGCCTGGGCGGCCAATTTTTGAGCCGCTTGGCATTTCGAGATTGTTTCAAACGAGACCCCGTCCGATATGGCAATAAGCGTATTAATCTCGCTTATTGTTTTATTGAGCTCGCCGGTATACAGAGCGCCGCATTGGGCTTTTTCCATCACCGCCGCCGCGTACCAGACTCCGTTTCTTGGGTCATTCCAGGTGTTTTTTATTTCAGCGCCGATAAGGGTGTCCAGAGCCGCGGCGGCTTCAATAGATGACGAATTCAACGATGCCGATGTGCTGCGGCCGTTTACCTCTATTTCGGACTCGATCATACGGATCCTGCTGGACACCGATTGTTTGAAAAAAGCGGTAAGGGCCCCCAACGCGTTGGTTTCCGCCTGACGGCGATCCCCCCCGCCGCCGACCGCGGAAACAAACCGGCTGTCGGGATATATCGACGAAGGCCTGTCGACCCATGACGGCTTGATTTGGGCGTTGACATACGCGAAACTTAGGTTTACCAGAAAAACAAGCGAAATAATTTTTTTCATCCCTATCCCTCCAAAGAATTAAAGCTTTTGTTTAGCTGCCACCAGGGTCCACACGGCGTTGATTTTTTTATCAAACCAGGTCTCCAGGATCATCACCTCCGTCAAATCGCCTTCGCTTGTTGAGACGTTCCGGGTCATCTTGCCCCCTTCCACATCGATGATTTCGCCTGAAATCCTGGTGAACAGGCGCGGTAACAGGGCAACAATCGCGTTTTCATAGGATGCCTGGTAGGTTTTTTGAAGGGACCCTTTGTTCTTTGAGATGCCGATACCGGTCAAAAACCCGGGAATATCGGCGACCGTATTTCTGACCCAATTCGGTACGCCGTCTTCTAAACTTGAATGATAGGGGGGAATACCGGAAACCCCTGAATAACGGAAGCGGACATACACCGCGCCGTTTTTTTCAAGCACATCCCGGTCTTTATCAAAGGCTAACTTCTCAAGGTACAAATCAACCTCGGTGAGCGGTTCCAGGCTATAATTAAATTCCGCAACATAATCCAGGCTGCCCGGCCCCTGGTTGAGCACGGTGGAGCTTTCCCCATGAATGCCGTGGTATAGACTCACTTTCCGCGCCGCGTCGGCAAGGGCTTCGGTAATCGCGTCATCCCTGTTGCTCCGCCTGCCGGCAATCCCGATAATCGTTATTGAGGAGTCCAGGGGCCGGGTGATCCAATACCCGCTGTCGTGTATTTCCTCAAGGGAAGGACCGGACAGGTTCAGATCCGGGGAGGCGGGATCGTCTGTCCGCTCCCCGGTTACCGGCAGCGGCTCCTGCCGAACCCCCGGATCGCTGCCGCAGGAGGCCCATAAAAACACACCGGCTGCCAGGGACCAAAAAAATTTATTCACCATATTCACCCCAAACAACAGGTCAAGGGATTTTCAACTTAGATGCGCTTTTCGTAAAACAAAATGTCATTTGTAGGAGGATTTTCTTTGTTCACGCTGTTTCCGCCTGCTTTTCCCTTAACCTGTTGGATTGCTCAATCTCCCACAGGAATCGGTCCGCCCCCGGCGGCTTTGTCAAAAGCGTTTTCCATGCGGGCCAGCGCGTCAAACGCGGCGGCGGCGGGAACGGCGAGTTTTGCGGCGGCCGCCGCGGCGCTATAATCATTAGCGGCGGCGGACTTGCTGTATTCCATTACAACCCAGAGAAGCCCGTCCTGTGTTTGGGACTGAATCACCCGGGCGCCTCTCAAATCGGCCTTGGCGAGGGCCTGGCTGATATTTTCCTGGAAGGAGAGCGCTGCGGAAGGATCAAGCTCGCTTTGGGCGGTGTAATCGATGACCATATCCCTTATGATGGATTGGAGCTGGCGGGCAATATCCACGCGGGCCCGGGTTTGGCCGAAGGTCATGGCGCTCCCCATCTTTGAGGTATCATTACCGATTTTGTAGGTGCCAATACCGATAAGGACGTCTTCCGAGGCGTTCACGTAGGCGTCATTGACAAACTGCGGAACGCCGGGCAAAGCCGCAAGGGGACTCACTGCCGCCGCCGGCCCCGGCGCCGACGCCGACGCCGCCGCCGGCGAACCGGCGCATCCGATCACTAGTAGTGCCAAAGCGGCCGCTAAAATCAAACAAAAAATCTTCTTCATTTCTTATTTCTCCTTAATTTCCGGCTGATTTACTGTGAGCCTGAATTTTTTTACCGGCCACCGCCGGCGTTTTTAAAACCTTTCGGAGGCGGCGA
>JAIRMO010000135.1 GCA_031258625.1 Spirochaetaceae bacterium
GTCTAACCCCATGTGGCGCCTCCGACCCTTTCCTGTCGGCAGGAACCGGTTTAATGTGGGTTAGATTTTTATAATGAGGCATGGCCCTTTTTGGGTTAGAATTTCGATGAGGCATTGCGGATAGTCTGCCTTAATTTGGGTTACTTTTTCAAAATGAGGCATGGGAGGTTTTGGGTTGCTTTTTTATTGAGGCAACGCGGGCTATTGACAGGGAAATCCAAATATCGTTACCCTTGTTTTCATTATGTCAACGAGGGTATTTCTACCAAGGCATATCTCCCGGAGAGGCTTCAGATGAAGGGGGATGTTCCGGTTTCCGGGGAGATCCTGACCAAGGAGTAATTTATGGAAAACCAGATCGTCCGGAGGACAAACCGAAGGGCCATCACCCAAACTACCATGGTGGCCCTTTTTGCGGCCCTGACCTCGGCGGGGGCCTTTATCGCGATTCCCCTGCCCTTTTCCCCGGTACCCATAACGCTGCAGAATTTATTCGCCCTCCTTTCGGGGCTTATCCTGGGTCCCCTCCGGGGAGGGGCGGCGGTGGCCCTGTTCCTTATTGCCGGTGCCCTGGGGGCCCCGGTATTCGCCGGCGCCACCGGGGGATTCGCCCATTTTTTCGGCGCCACCGGGGGGTTCCTCCTAGGATACCTCATCGCGGCCCTGACCGCGGGGCTTATCGCCGGCCGGCCCCGGGGAAACCGGCGGATCTCCCTCCCCCGGATCATCCTGGCGGTCCTGGCGGGATTCCTCGTGGTGTATGTACCGGGGGTTATCCGGCTTAAAATAGTCCTGGATACGGACTGGGGCAAGGCTCTGGCTCTGGGATTTATCCCTTTCACCATCGGGGACGCCCTCAAGGGAATCGCGGTGGTTCTCATCGCCCCCCGGCTGCGCCGGGCTGCGGCGGAACAACTGGATGGTTGAGCCTCTTTTTTCGGTAAAGAACGTAGTCAAGGTTTTTCCTAACGGCAACCGGGGGATATCCGGTATCAGCCTGGACCTCTACACCGGGGAGTGTGTTATCATCGCCGGTTCCAACGGTTCCGGGAAAACCCTCCTCGCGCTGATGCTCCTGGGATTAACGGATCCCACCGAGGGGGAAATCCGGTTTCAGGGCCTATCCCTGGATGACGCCGGAGAGGCCCTGCGGCAGCGGGCGGGTCTGGTTTTCCAGAATGCCGACGCCCAGATCATCGGGGAGACCGTGGCGGAAGACATCGGCTTCGGCCCCAAAAACCTGGGTTTTTCCCAGGAGGAAGTACGGCGCCGGGTAAAGACGGCCCTGGCAGCGGTGGGCCTTGGGGACAAAGGGGATTACCCCCCCCGGCGTCTTTCCGGGGGAGAAAAACGGCGGTTGGCGGTAGCGGGGGTCCTGGCCATGGGCTGCGAAACCATGATTCTGGATGAACCCTTTGCCAACCTGGATTGGCCGGGGGTAGTCCAGGTACTCCGGGTTATCCGGGACTTAAAACAGGCCGGTAAAACCCTGATCATCCTGACCCACGAACTGGAAAAAGTCCTGGCCTTTGCGGATAGGCTTATCATCCTTAACCGGGGGCTCATCCGGGAGGACGGCCCCCCCGAAGAGGTCCTCAACCGGCTCAAGGACGAGTACGGAGTTCGGGATCCCCGGTTTTTGTATACCGGGATCAAGGATTGTACATGGCTCGGCTAAAATCCCCGGATACGCTTCCCTATGCCTATTGCCCCGGTTCAAACCTCCTCCACCGCCTGCCGGCGGGGTTCAAGCTCTTCCTTTTTCTTTCCCTGTCTTTTTCGGTCTTTTTTTTCGGCCTCCCCGGCCTTTTGGGAGAGGCCGTGTTCCTGGTTTTGGGGGCCTTTTCCGCCGGGATCCGGCCCGGGGAATTGTTCCGGGGCACCGGGCGCCTCGCGGCCATGGCCTTTTTTGTCCTGGCCGCGAGATCCTTGAGCCTCTTCCCCCCGGCCTTTAATGCCCCGGGGTTTGCGGCGGGTTTGCGGTTTGCCGCAACCATCCTGATCTCCTTTGCCGCGGCATCCCTTTTCTTTAAAGTAACCACCATGACCCAATTCCGGGAATCCCTTGCCAGGGCTGAAGGGCTCCTGGGGTACCCCCTGATTTGTCTTTTAAAACCCCTCCGGCGGGATTGGGCCCTCCGGCTGCGGTACCGGCTGGAACGGCCCCGGCTCAGTTTGGGGCTCGCCCTTCTGCTGGGGTTCCTCCCTCAATTTTTTGAGATTTGGGAGATCGCGTCCACGGCCTATACCGCCCGGGGGGGGAAAAAGGGACTGTCCCGAATCACCGCCCTTATCCCTATGGTAACCGAGGGGATGATGGAACGGGCGGCGGAAACCGCCCGGGCCCTGGAAGCCCGGGGCTTGTCCCTTTAGGGAGGATATCCCTAAAAAATTTGAAAAAAGCTATACTACTTGATTAAGATAATGGAATATATTAAAATAATCTATAAAAAGCGAGATGTTTCATAATTTATATTTTGAAACACACGTTTTATAGGTCCATATCTGCTTTAAATTATTTTTATGAACCGGGCCTATGCGCCGGGTTGTGAAATTAGTATAAGATGGCACGAATCAAAGAATTTTCCTGTCTTGTGGGTATGAACTGAATATCGCAAGAGGAAAAAGGAAAAGCCGGGAGGCGGAACATATGAAAAGACTCATAATGTCTTGTCTGTGGGGTATGGTTTTTATCATATTGGGATTTTCCCAGACTCAGGAAGGTAGAGCAACCTGGTATACTACCGAATCGAAGGGATTAGCCGCTTCCCATCCAAATCTTCCGCTCGGAACCCGGGTACGGGTAACTAATCTTCAAAACAATCGTCAAGTAATCGTAACCATTGATAATCGGATCTCCGAATCAGCGGATCGGATCCTCGATATATCCAGGGCAGCGGCGGAGAATTTGGAAATGAATCCCCGGGGCGCTACTCCGGTACGTCTTGAGGTATTAGCCCGGCGGCAAACCGACGTACCGGAGGAGGAACTGGCCGAAAGCAGTCCGGAGCAGCCGGAACTGGCCGAAAGTAGTCCGGATCCTTCTACCCTGCCGATAGTGGAAGTAAAGACCGATCCCCCGAATGGCCAACCTGGCTCCGGTATGGTGAACCAAACCATCATCACCTTTAACGGAATGCCAAACTATCCCTTGACCTCGTCCGGAGGAATGCAGAGGGCGCTGAGTTCAGAGCCGGTGCTGACGGCTCAAGAGGTGCCGGCTCCCCCGCCGGTAAGGCCGGAACCGGTTCTGCCGGCCCCCGCCCCGGCCCCGGTGGCCGCGTCTCCGGCCCCGGCGGTTGCGTCCCCGGCTCCGGCGGTGGTTTCTCCCCAGCCCATGGTTATGCAGCCCACGGTTGTGCAGCCGGTGGTGGTACAGCCGGTAGTGGTACCCCCGGTGATCACCCCGCCGATATTGGCGGAACCGGTACTCGCCGAGCCGGTATTGGCGGAGCCGGTGGTGGCTTCCCCGGTACCGAGCCAACCGGTTCTTTCGGAACCGGCGCCGGTTTCCCCGAGGACCGTGCCGATGGTATCTTCTGAACCACAGGTTGTCTATCCAAGGGTCACGGAACCGGTACGTACCAGCCCAACCTATACACCTTATGAATCAGTTCCTTCGGCTAGAACCCCCGATATCCGGGCGTCATCCCCGCCTCAACAAACCGCTGATCCCCGTTTCATTCAGGTTTTACCCCGGGTACCCGATCCGGGAAACGGCAGAATATACCGGCTTCAGGTGGGAGCCTTTGCCAATGAAATAAACGCCCGGGAGGCGGTTTTTCGGCTGCGGGAACTGGGTTTTGATCCCGCTTATGAATTATACGGCGGTTACTGCCGGGTAATTATCACCGGAGTACGATCCGGGGATGTTACCCCTATAATTCAGCGCCTGGGATCCGCGGGTTTTGAGCAAATCTTTATTCGGGAAGAACCGTAGAAACCTAAAGGGGCCGGTAATTTGAGACCGTTTCAAACCCAAGGGGGGGTAAATTTGGTTCATGTGGGCTTGGATTTTTTATGAGTTTAATGGTTGAGGCAGTAACTATACTTAAGAAAAAATTTTTCCAAAATTTCAGTTTTGGGAAGGCAGTTTTAAATTTTCAGAACCCAAAAGTAAATTCCTTGGTGTCTTTGAGGGAGGAGGTAAAAAATTGAAAAAAGCTATCGTATCTTGCCTGTTAGGTATGGTTTTTATTACGCTAGGATTTGCTCAGACCGAGGAAGGGGGGGGAACCTGGTATGAGACCGAATCAAAGGCACTAAACGCTTCCCATCTAAATCTTCCCTTGGGAACCCGGGTACGGGTAACTAATTTGCAAAATGATCGGCAAGTAATCGTAACCATCGACAACCGGATCTCCGAATCATCGGAGCGGATCATCGATATATCCAAGGCGGCGGCGGAAAATTTGGAAATGAATCCCCAGGGGGTTACTCCGGTACGGATTGAGGTGTTAGCCCGGCGAAGATCCGCCGAGCCGGAGATTGCCTCGCCGGCCCCGGCCCCGGCCCCAGCACCAACCCCAGCACCAACCCCAGCACCGGCGCCGGCCCCTGAGCCGGTACCGGTACAAGCGCCGGCGCCGGTTCAGGCGGCGAGGACTTCCCAGCCGGTTGCTTCACCGGATGCTGAAAGTTCCGGCTATGTAAGCCAAACCAGTATTAATATCTATGGGTTAAAGCCTTATTCCCCGGACGCGGAGATGGGCGGCTCATCGATTCCGGGGGTAGCTTCTCCGGCTCCTGCGGTGGTTTCTCCCCGGCCCGCGGTGGTCTCCCCCCGGCCCGCGGTGGTTTCTCCCCGGCCCGCGGTGGTTTCCCCCCGGCCCGCGGTAATTGCGCCCCGGCCCGCGGTGATTGCCCCTCAGTCTGCGGTAGTTGCTCCCCAGCCCGCTACGGTATCTCCGGTGCCGATAGTAACTTCCCCGGATCCGTGGGTAAATTCCCCTTCGGTGAGAGAAGTCGCTCCAATTAGAACAGAAACTTCTACGATTAGGCCCGTCACGGCAAGGCCAACCACGGTTTCCCCGATAATCGTCTCTCCGACAACCGTCTCCCCGACGACCGTTCCTCCAACAACCGTTCCTCCGACGACCATTGCCCCGACGACCGTTGCCCCGGCAACGACAAGACCAACATCAATAGGGTCAACCACCGCCCAGTCTCAAGGGCTTAACGCCCCGGTTCAATCAATGAATTACGGATCGGGAATTGCCAGATTTCGCTTACTGATAGGGGGTTTTGGGGAAGAGTCAGCCGCCTGGAATACGTTTCTGAGGTTACGGAACGTGGGGCTTAACCCCGCCTATGAGATTTCCGGTAATAGTTACCGGGTCGTGATCCCCGGAGTATCGGCAACGGAACTTGAGGCCATAACCCGGCAGATAAACGTTGCGGGATTTATGGATATCCTCATCAAGACGGAACCAGCGACAGCTTCGTTCTGAGTTCCCTCAAGGGGATGGATTCCCGAATACACACAGCTCCAAAACTAAAGTTTTGGAGCTGTTTCCGTGTTGATACAAAAAGGGCCGGACGCTCAACCGACGGCCCTCAGCGTTCCCCCAGGAGGGATTTCAGTTCCTGGATCTCCTGCACCAGTTTGGTGCGGTCCGGGTTCCGGTAGCGCCGGGGCACCATTTCCTTGGAAGTACATTCCAGCACGGCCACCAGGTTTTGCAGTTCAATTTCGTGGGGATAGGCCGGGGGAATAAAGTCCGCCAGGGCTTCTTCCATGTCTTCCCGGCTTACAAAGCTCCGATCCGACATGGCGGCCCGGAGTTTTGCCCGGATCAGTACCGCCTCCAGATCGGCCCCGGAAAACTCATGGCGAAATTTTTTTAACACCTCGGAAACGGGGAATTTACGGATAGAGAGGTCCAGTTTTCGTACCAGAGCGTCGAACAGGGCTTCCCGCTCGGCATCGGTATCGGGGTAGAACAGGGCCAGGTGTTCCTCGGCCCGGCCCTGGCGCTTTAAGTCTATGGGGATGAGGTCGGGGCGGCAGGTAATAAGGAACCAGATGATCTTCCCCCGGTATTCGGTATTCCCCATAAAACCGGCGATCTGGGCGAAAACCCGGTTGCTGGTCCCCGAATCCCCCTCTTGATCCCGGTCCCCCAAAAAAGCATCGGCTTCATCGATCATCACCGCCACGGGGGCCATGGATTTGAGGATATTGAGGACCTTCTCCAGATTCGATTCGGTAACCCCCTGCCATTTTGACCGGAAATTACGGAATTTGACCATGGGGATCCCGATTTCGCCGGCAAAGGCGCTGACCATAAAACTTTTTCCGGTCCCAACCGGCCCGGCAATAAGGTAGCCCATGGGGAGTACGTCCAGCCGGCCCATCTTTATCGCCCGGGCGGCGTTCTTGAACCGCTTCTTGACGAATTCATGCCCGGACACATAGGAGAGGTCGTGGGCGGTTTCCATAAATTCCAGCAGCCCCACCGCCTCATTTTCGATGATCTCCTTTTTCTTTTGCCGCAGGTATTCCAGAGAAAGGGGTACGTCTTCGGAGTAACTCTCCATGACCAGCCGGTTGAGGTTGAGGAGGTTAAGGCCGCTGGTGATAGCCGCCACCCCTTCGGCGCTTATACCCCGGTCCGGTAAAAAATACCCCTTTTTCCCCATGAATTTAAGAAAACTCGCCCGTACCTCCCCGTCGGGCAGGGGGATACTCACCTTCACCGTGGAAGGGGAAGCCACCAGCCGCTGGGACAGATCCGCCAGGTTTTCCGTGAGGAGGATGATCGAAACATCCCCCCGGGTGAAGATGGGGTCATGGGACCAACGGTTCAAGGTAACCAGACAATACCGGTCTTCTTCGGAGAGGCGGATCATATCACCCCCGGGAATAATGGTTTCCGCGTAATCCAGGATCAGCACCATCCGTTTTTTCCGGGAGATGTTCATAAGAAAATATTTTTCCAGGTAAAAAAAGCTCTGATCCGGCTCGGCGGCGATAAAATCAGCCCCGTCCGTATCCGGATACCGCTCCGCCATGACCGTCTGATAGTCCCGGGCCATTTCGTCGGAGTAAAAAGCCACCCCGCTGGACCGGTCGTAGAAGGCGATAATATCCCGGCTTCCGAAAAGGACTTCGGATATATAATCCTGAATCCGGGCAAAAACAAACTCCCCTTCGTTCATCTTATGGGGAAGTAAATCCCGGATATTCCCATGGAGAATATACAAATTGGTGGTTTTAGACAGGTATTTATAGGATAATTCCTGGGCCCAGGCAGGTAAAATCTTAATAAAAGGCAAATTTTTAACAATAAGCTGTTCATCGTCCACAATAATTTCTCTTAAAAAAACATACTATAAAAAGGAGACTTCCGCAATGCGGCGCAATGCCTCATCGAAATTCTAACCCAAAAAGGGCCATGCCTCATTATAAAAATCTAACCCACATTAAACCGGTTTCTGCCGACAGGAAAAGGTCGGAGGCGCCACATGGGGTTAGACATGAAGGACAGACGGACGCTGACCAATCAAGTCAGCAAACGCTACAAGAACGCGGGGAAAAAAGAAAAGAAACAAATCCTGGATGAGTTTACGGCGAATACGGGATA
>JAIRMO010000137.1 GCA_031258625.1 Spirochaetaceae bacterium
TCGCCGGGACGCCCGAAGACTGGGTCGCCCTTCTTCCCTGGAATGTAAAGAAATAAAATTACGACTTTTTCTCGAACTTACCAAAAATACGGCAAAACTGCGTCTTAATTGACGGTTACATGACGGGGAACCCCCAGAATAGTTGAAAACGAGAATTGCTACGGGGCTCCCGTCAGTAATTCAAAGTTTAAATAGGTATGAAGAGAAAAGACGCCTAAAAAAATTTCCGGGGGGTCCTGTCGGCCGGGCAAATAGCGGTTCCCCCCAGAGGGTCCCCCGTTATTTGCCCGCCGCCACCCCATGGTAACTTTTTCGGGCGTCTTTTCTCTCCGAAAAAAACAAAAATTGCTGCAAGAAAATGGGAATGTTATGGTAAAAAATGACCAAATGGTTACTCTACTAAATATAATTGGTAATCCCCCGGCTATGCCGGGGCGACTATAAAAGTTTGACTTTTCGGGGAGTATAAGACATGCTCTCCTATCAGTGAACCGCTCAAAGTTCAAGAGATAGGAGGCATGAGTGAACGACCCAAACAGGTTAACCCATAGTGTATGGGAATGCAAGTGTCATATAGTGTGGATACCAAAATGTCGGAAGAAAAAATTATATGGGGGCATAACGAAGTATTTAGGAAAAATATTTCACGAATTGGCCCGGCAGCGTGAAAGCAAGATATTGGAAGGGCATTTGTGACCGGATCATATCCACATGCTGATAGAAATACCTCCGAAACATGCGGTTTCCGCAGTAGTCGGATATATCAAAGGAAAAAGCGCAATAGCGATAGCCCGGACATATCTTGGGAAGCGTCAAAATTATAGCGGACAGAATTTCTGGGCAAGAGGGTATTATGTTTCGACCGTAGGTCGGGACGAAGAAGCTATCAAGAAATACATCCGGGAACAGGAAGATGAGGACAAACGCCAAGACCAACTGGAAATGTTCAAAGATAGCTAACAACCATAACCGCCTTTAGGCGGTTCCTGAACACACTGCTTTGAGCGGTTCACAATTCATGCCCCCGGTTTTACCGGGGGTCTCTGACTTAAGATGACCGTATACTTCAAAACCATTTGGTCATTTTTAGATTAAACGCCCTTTTTTTTAAACTTTGAATTGCTGGGTTCCCGTTGTATATTTTGGAATAATCAGGATAATAAAAAGCCGGGGGATAAGGATATGACGATTGACCTGCGGAGTGATACGGTAACACAACCAACCGCCGAAATGCGGAAAGCCATGGTCGAGGCGGTTGTGGGGGATGATGTTTATGGGGAAGACCCCACCGTCAATGAACTTGAACGGCTGGGGGCGAAAATGGTTGGTAAGGAAGGGGCGGTTTTTGTGCCCTCCGGGACCTTTGGGAACCAGTTGGCCCTGTTTACCTGGTGTGCCCGGGGCACGGAGGTGATCCTGGGGAACGAATGTCATATTATCCAGCACGAGGCTGGGGCGGCATCGGTCATTGCCGGGGTCCAAACCAGGCCCATCCCCGCGCCCGACGGGGTCCTCCCCCCGGAAACCGTCCGCCGGTACCTGCGAAAACGGGACCTCCACGCCCCGGCCACTTCCCTGGTGTGCCTTGAAAACGCCCATTCCCTGGGCCGGGTGGTGTCCCTGGCGGATATGGAGGCCGTCAAGGACCTGGCCGCCGGGGCGGGCCTGCCGGTACACCTGGACGGGGCCCGGATCTTCAACGCCGCCCTTGCCCTGGGGGTAGAGGCCCGGGAAATCGCCGCCCGGACCGATTCGGTGATGTTCTGCCTCTCCAAGGGACTCTGCGCCCCGGTGGGCTCCCTCCTGGCGGGCCCCGGAGATTTTGTCCGGGAGGCCCGGTATAAGCGGAAAATCATGGGGGGCGGTATGCGCCAGGCGGGGATCCTCGCCGCGGCGGGGCTCGTCGCCCTCCGGGATACCGGCCGCCTTGCGGAGGATCACCGCCGGGCGAAAAAGCTCGCCCATGCCCTGGCTGCCATTCCCGGCGTCTCCCTTAACCCCGCCGATACGGAGATCAACCTGGTGTTTTTTTCCTATCCCCCCGCGGAGGAGCCCCGGAAGGCGGAAAAAATAACCGAATTTTTCGCCCAACGGCATATCCTCATTAACCCCCCTGATGCGGGGGTGTTCCGGTTCGCCACCCATAACGGGATAGGGGAGGGCGATCTCGATCTTGTCCGGGAAGCCGCTCAAGCGGCTTTTACGGGGGTGTGGTAGATGAATGCCTTTGAAGCCCGGAGAGCCCGGCTCTACGACTGGATGGCCCTGGAGGGGGTGGCCTTGGCCATGTTTGAGGATTTTGAAGGCCGCCGGGACCCTTCCCTGCGCTGGCTCACCGGCCAGCCCGGGGACGCCCTGCTCTTTCTTTCCCTGGACAAGCAGTCCCTTTTGGTCCCCTGGGATATCAATATGGCCTTTTTATATGCCAAGGCGGATGTGATCATCCCCTATGCGGAATTTGAGCGGCAGCCCATTGAGGCCCTGCGAACCGCGGTGGAACTTTTTAAAATCCCCTTTGGTTCCAGGGTGGAAATCCCCACGGTTACCCCCTATCCGGTTTTTTTGCGATACGTAGAAGCCCTCAGCGATTTTGACGTATTATGCCGGAACAACGGCATCCAGGAAGCCGCCCAGCAGTTACGGGCCATTAAGGATGAGGAGGAGATCCGCATATACCGAAAAGCGGCGGATATCACCAATACCGTCATTGGCCTGCTGGAAGAAAACATCCTTTCCGGGGCCCTCAAGACCGAAGCCGACGTCGCCCTCTTTATAGAAACCGAGGGACGGCGCCAGGGTTGTGAGGGTACGGGGTTTGAGACCCTGGCGGCCGGCCCTGCCCGGAGTTTCGGCATCCACGCCTTTCCTTCCTATACCGGCGGCCCCTTTGCCGTCCCGGGGATGTCGATCCTCGACTTCGGCTTAAAATATTCAGGATATACCACCGATGTTACCCTCACCTTTGCCCGGGGCGCCCTCTCAAGCCGCCAGGAAAAAATGCTTTCCCTGACGGAAAAGGCCTATAAGTTGGCCCTTGCCATGGTTCAGGACGGGGTTTTCGCCCGGGATGTGGCGGTATCCGTGGATACCCTTTTTGGAAAATCAAAAAAGTCCATGCCCCACGGCCTTGGCCACGGTATAGGACTGGAAGCCCATGAAGCCCCCGCCATACGGAGCCGTCCCGATAATACCTGGCAGCTCAAACCGGGGATGATCTTTACCCTTGAACCGGGGCTTTACGATCCGATCCTGGGGGGCTGCCGCTTGGAAAACGACATCCTCCTTTCGGACCGCGGCGTTGAGGTCCTCACCAACGCCCGGATCATCCGGTTTTAACCCCTAAAGAATTAAAAAGGGGGGGCTGTTTCCATACCGTAACCCGCATACCGCCGCCTTCATTGCCCGCCCCCCCTCCGGCCGGGCCGCGGTCCCGGCCTACCCCCCACAGGAGGACCAAACTTGATCCACAAGAAAATTTGTTCGAAATTTGAAATTTTTGACCCCTTTACTAAAGCAAAACGGCTGATCGAGCGCATATATTCTTCAAGTACCCCGGCGCAGGGGCAGGCGGAATTACTCCAATCAGGATTTTTGTAAACACCGGTAAAAATTTGCCCAATTTGATACTTTTTGAACTTTTTTAGACATTTTTGTATTTTTTTCTTGATCCGATCCTGTTTTAGCCGCTATCTTCTTACAGGCCATATATGGGGCGGTTGACCTAGCGGTACTATGTCTGGCTGCTCTAAAAAAGTAAATGCAGAAGCCCTGGGGGGCAATGCGCGTCCGCTTGCGGCAAGCCCTGAAAAATGGTATAGTGAATTCTCAAAAGCAGGAAAAATTCGACGGCGAGGCGGTAACCCATGAAAAATGGCTGCGTAGGACAGCGGCGTTGGCAGCCCTGGCCGTGCTTTTCGGCTGCGTTTCAAGCGGGTTTTTGGCCGACGGGTCTTTGACGGATACGGAAATTTCCGCCATGGCCGCC
>JAIRMO010000034.1 GCA_031258625.1 Spirochaetaceae bacterium
AAAAGCCTGGGGATCACCGCGGTGTATGTGACCCATGACCGGGTAGAAGCCATGAGCCTTTCCGACCAGGTGATTTATGCGGGACGGGGAGATCAAACAAATCGGTTCCCCCCAGGAGATTTATGAAGACCCGGTCAGTAAATTCGTCGCCGGTTTTGTGGGGAAGGCGGCCTTTTTCCCGGTGGAGCTTCTGGAAAAAAATCCCTCCCTGGGGGCTGAACATTCCCTGGATACCCCGTCCTCCTCCGGGGTATGGCGCTGCAGGCTGGGAAACAAGCCCCTTGATGTACACCGGTTTGCCCCCGACGTGGAACCGGGAAAGGACGCGATCCTCATGGCCCGGCCCGAATCCCTACGCCTTGCCGAAAGGGGAAAGGGGTTTGTGGACGGTACCGTGCGGATGAACGTGTACCTGGGGCACAGCATCGAATGTTTTGTGGAAACCCCCCACGGCGAGGTGTTGATCCAGATCGATGATCCCGCCTCAAAAACCATTTTCCCCGAAGGCTCCGCGGTTTCCATTGACTTTGTTCCGGATCGGGTGCGTATACTCCGCGGCTAGGCCCTTTGAAAAAAGGCCTAGCGGATGCCGGCTTTTTCCGGTATCCGGGCACGATCTTGGGTTTGCCCGGTTCCGGGCGGAGTGAATTGATGCCCCCATATTCGGTATCCTCAAGGCAAAGGATATGTCTATGTGAGAACAGAGTCCCTAGATAAATTATCATTTTTATCGTAATATTAAAGGAGATTTACTAAAGGGAAGTGCTGGAACCCCCCTTGGGTTTTGAGCGATTTTCTAACGGAAATCCCCTTCGGGGGTGAAGGAGTTGTTCCATGAAAAGGTTTTTTGCGGTGGCGGCGCTTTGCCTGGCGCTTTTAGCCGCCTGTAGTTCAAACCCCAAGGTCAGCCGGGTCGACGCCAATACCCGGACCGATTTAAGCGGTTATTGGAACAATACGGATGTGACGATTGTCTGTGATTCCCTGATCTCCTCGTTTCTTCAATCTCCCCGGGTAACCGAATTTGTCGCCCGTAAGGGGGCTCTTCCCGTAATTCTTATCGGTTCCTTTCGGAACGAGAGTGATGAACATATAGAAACCTCCATCATCTCCACCATTATGGAACAGGCCATATTTGACAGCGGAAAGGCCCTGCCCGTAGCGGGGGGGGCGTCCCGGGGGGAACTCCGGGCGGAGCGGACGGAGCAGCAGAGTTATGCCAGTGAGGATACCGCCGCGGCTTTGGCCAATGAACTGGGGGCGGATTTTCTCCTTACCGGGACCGTACGGACCATTGTGGATCAGGCCGGAAAAACCACCACCAGAACCTATTACGTATCCGCCGAATTAAGTGATATTGAAACCACCGCCAGGCTTTGGATGGGGCAGAATAACGAAATCAAGAAGGTAATTGTACGGCCGGGTGTCAAATTCTAGGAACCTGAGCAAGGATAATCCCGTTACGGGATTGAGGGGAATCATTAAAAATTTCAGCTTTTAGCGGCTTCCTAACGTTTATATCCTCCAAGGGGAATGATAGTTGAAAAAGGGCTTGAAGGGCTTGTTTTTTGTTTTTGCCATAGTTTTTGTTTTTTCCTGTGCGTCAAATCCCTATACTCAAATTGGCCATGCCGTAGCCCGGGAAGATTTTGAGACCGGGATGCGTCTTCTTGAATCGAAAAAAAACAGCTACAATTCGGATATTATCTTATATTACCTTGACAAGGGGATGCTTGCCCATTATGCCCGGGATTTTGAGGAATCCTCACGGCTTCTGGAGGAGGGGGAACGGGCCATCGAAGATGCCTTTACCAAAAGTATTACCCAGGAGATCGGGTCCTATATGATAAACGATAATGTCCGTTCTTATGACGGGGAGGATTATGAGGACGTCTATATTAATGTCTTTAACGCCCTTAATTATTACCACCGGCAGGATATGGAGGGGGCCCTGGTAGAGATCCGGCGGATGAACAACAAATTACAGGCCCTGGACACTAAATACGGGACCCTCACCTCCGGCCTCCGGCAGAAGGCCCTGGAAGAAGCGGGGTCGGATTTTTCCGGTGAAAACACTATCGGCTCCGCGGAGTTTTCCAATTCCGCCCTAGGCCGTTATTTAGGGGTCCTCTTTTACCGGGGACAGGGTAAAAAGGACGATGCCCGGATTGACCTGGATGGGTTGCGCCTTGCCTTTGCCCAGGCCCCCGGAGTGTATGCCTATCCCATCCCTTCATCCCTTGAGGAGGAACTTACCGTCCCCGCCGGTATGGCCCGGCTTAACGTGATTGGTTTTAGCGGTTTATCCCCGGTTAAAGAACAATCCACCCTCCGAATCCCATTGGCTAATTTTAATTATACTAAGATTGCCCTGCCGGTGATGGTATACCGGCATTCCGAGGTCGGCCGTATTGAGGTGATTTTTGATAATGAGGAAAAGTTTACCCTGGAATTGCTTGAGGACATGGAGGCGGTGGCCCGGGAAACCTTTAAGGAACATCTCAAGGTGATTTACCTTAAATCCATCATCCGGGCGGTGGTAAAGGGGAGTACCGCCGTGGTCTTTGACGAAATTGGCCGGAACGAAGAAGGGGTTACCGGCATGGTTTTTGGCCTCCTCGGGCTGGGCGCCCAGATATTTACGGAGGTGAGCGAGATCGCGGATCTACGGATGTCCCGGTATTTCCCCGCCAAGGCCTATGTGGGGGGGATCACCCTTCAACCCGGCCGTTATTCTTTTTCGGTGAATTATTACAGCCCGGGGGGCAGAAAAATCGCCGCCTTCCGGTATGATGATATACCGGTACAACCGAACAAACTCAACCTGGTGGAGGTTATATGTTTAAAATAGGCCCCCTGATACCCAGGAGCTTACTCCTGGGGTCTTCATTATGTCTGTTTTTTATGGGCTGTCAAAGCACCGGTCCCGGCCCGAAAAACAACCGGGCCGAGGATGACGTGGCCGCCCTTATCGCGTCGGCGTCGGCCGACATGGATTCCGTGTTATCCGGTTCCCGTGCCCCCGCGCCTTCGGAAGGAACCGCTCCCGCGGTAAGATCCGGCGGTATCCAGCCCCGCTGGGTTACCGCCCCCGAATCGGTATATGACCGGAAAGCCTATATCTCCGCGGTGGGATACGGTGATAACCGGGACCTGGCGGAACGGCGCGCCCTGGCCGCCCTCACGGCAATTTTCGGCCAGTCCCTCCGGTCGGAGGTACAGTCCACCACGGTTTATTCCGAGGCGGTGATTAATGGGACCATAACTTCCGCCGCCCAAAACAGCGACCTCGTCAACCTGATCAAGACATCGGTGGACATGGACTCCCTGGTAGGCGCGGAAATCAGGGACCTCTGGTTTGACGGTAAGGGTACCTATTACGCGGCGGCGGTCATGGAACGGGTTAAAACCACGGCGCTTTATAAGGACCTGATAAATACCAATATACGGCTCATCAAGGATCTTACCGCCCTCCCCGAAGGGGAAAAATATACCCTGGAGGGGCTCAGAAAACTTCAACTTGCGGCGATCATCGCCGATGCCAACACCACCTTTCTGAATGTTTTACGGGTCGTTGGGGACGGTTCCGCGGGTAATATCCCCGGACCGCTGAAAACCGGGAATGATTACCGCCTTGAAATGGCGGATATCACCAAAAACATACCCATTGGGATTCTGGTGGAAAATGATCAACAGGACCGGATCCGGGGGGCCTTTTCCGCGGGGGTTTCCCGGGCCGGTTTCAGAATCGGGGGAATGGATTCCCCCTATCTATTAAAGGTACTGGTGAATATGAAAGCGGTGGATCTACCCAACAATCCAAACAAATTTGTCCGGTATGTGGTGGACGCCAATCTGGAGGATGCCCGGACCGGAAACGTGCTTTTGCCCTTTATGGTCGACGGCAGGGAGGGGCATCTTTCCATCCCCGAAGCGGAAAACCGGGCGTTCCGGGCTGCGGAAACCAAAATAAAGGAGACCTACGGGCAGGTTCTGGACGCCTATATTTCTCACCTTTCGTCTTCCGGGGCATAGGGGCGTGATACGTTGGGATGTGCCAGGATGATCCCCCCGGCGAAGACCGTCAGGGGGGCCACCAGCACGAGGCCGAAACAGCCTACCAGGGTATGAACCACCTCCGATGAAACCCAGACCATGTTGATCACGTTTTCCAGGGGGATGCCCTGGGCGATAAAGGTCATGA
>JAIRMO010000033.1 GCA_031258625.1 Spirochaetaceae bacterium
CTGAGGGAAGACCATCCCCGGCGAAACTTTTTGCTCGCCTTTTTCCGGGACCTCTGCGCCGGGTTCCTTGCCTGCCAGGGCAAAAACGGTATGTGGCATCAGGTCCTCAATATGCCCGAATCTTACCCGGAAACCTCCTGTACCGCCATGTTCATCTGCGCCTTCTCCCGGGGGATCCGCGGCGGCTGGCTGGAAGATCCCGCGCCCTACCGCGAAGCCGCGGAAAAGGCCTGGAAAGCCCTGGAACGTTACGGGATTGACGGGGCCGGCAATGTCCACGGCGTCTGCCGGGGCTCGGAATTTGCCTTTAACCCGCGGTATTACGCGGAACACCTCCTGCCCCGGCTCAACGACACCCACGGCGTCGGTATAGTCCTCCTCGCGGGTACGGAAATGCTCAAACTACGGGGATAAACCGGGGAAAGGGTTACACCAGAAATACCCCCGCCCATTACAAATTGGACCCAATCAGGGCCGGGGGATACCGGTACCCTGATAAGGCGCGCTTTGATCCCTTCTCAAAACAGGTTAAAATTGTTATCCTTCTCTCTAATAAGGTCTTTAACAAGGGTGTATCATGGATATTCAAAGTACGGTAAAAAATCTGCATCCCCTGGAAATTAAAATCATCCTTTTTTATAAAAAAGATGTTGAACTAACCATCGAAACGGTTGAAAAAGACCTGGGTTTTAAGCCGGGGAATGGGAACCAGGCCCTGTCCTGGCTTGCCGGTAAAGGTATAGTCAGGGAAATCCGCCGGGAAGCCAAGGGCTTTTTTGAATTGACCGACCTGGGCCGGAACTGGAAGGAGCGGGGGACGCCGGAGGAACGGATCATCGAATTCATCCGGCTCAAACAGGGCGCCAGGCTCCCGGAGATCGCCCAAACCCTGGGGCTTGACAATAAGGACGTGGGGAGCGCCTTTGGGGTCCTTTCCAAACTCGGCGTTTTGGCCATGGATGCCGATAAACGGGTGTCCGTGGCCCTGCCCCCGGAAGCCCTGGTTAACGGCAGGCCCGGTAAAGGCGGGGCCGCGGAGCGTCTGGCCGTGGCCCGCGGCCTTTTGGACAAGGCCGCCGCCGCTGAAGGGGGCCTCCTCTCCCAGGAGGATCTTTCCGAAGCGGAGCGGGCCCTTATGGCCGGGGGGTATGCCAAAAAGCGGGGGGCCGCCGGTGCGGCCTTCCGGGAAACGGACCGGGAGACCGTGGTTTTCGGCTTTACCGAAGATCGGGACGCCCTGGCCCGGTCTTTGGAAGCGGCGGGGATCACCGGGGAGGAAATCGGAACCCTCACCCCGGAGATGTTGGAATCGGGGAGTTGGAAAGGGAAAGCCTTCCGGTCCTACAATGTACAGGTGCCTCCCACCCGGCTTATCGTGGGCCGGACCAACCCCTACGCCAAATTCCTGGAAGACGTAAAGGACAAACTCGCCTCCCTGGGGTTTGAGGAATTCGACGGCCCCCTAACGGAGACCGAATTCTGGAATTCCGACGCCCTTTTTATGCCCCAGTTTCATTCCGCCCGGGATATCCACGATGTCTACCACATCGCGGATCCGGAAAAGGCCAAGGCCATTGAGGAGCCCTGGCTTTCCAACGTGGCCGCGGCCCACGAAAACGGCGGAAACACCGGGAGCCGGGGTTGGAACTACGCTTTTGATCGGGAATTTACCCGGCGGCTCATCCTCCGCAGTCAGGGGACGGTGCTGTCCGCCAAACACCTCCCCAAGGCGAAGATCCCCGGCAAATATTTCGGCGTTCTCCGTTGCTTCCGCTATGACCGGGTGGACGCCACCCACCTCTCGGACTTCTATCAGACCGAAGGGATAGTCCTGGGGGAAGAGGTGAACCTCCGGACCCTCCTGGGAATGTTGGATATGTTCGCCCGGGAAGTGGCCGGCGCCAAGGAGGTTAAGTACGTCCCCGGCTATTTCCCCTTCACCGAGCCTTCGGTGGAGGTCCACATCAAACACCCGGTGTTGGGCTGGTTTGAGCTGGGGGGGTCCGGCATTTTCCGGCCCGAGGTAACCGCCTCCCTGGGGGTGAACGTCCCCGTGGCCGCCTGGGGCCTCGGCATAGACCGGATGGCCTTGATGACCCTGGGGCTCAACGACCTCCGGGAGCTTTTCAGTTGCGATATTGAGGATGTCCGGCGGCGACGGAGCGCCCAATGAACCCATACCGAAGGGTTTATGTGGAAAAAAAGGAAGGATTTGATGTTGAAGCCCGGCGTTTACAGGCGGAACTGGCCGATTTCTTAGGGGCCCAATACCCCGGACTGGGCGCTTTAAAGGGGCTGCGGATACTCCACCGCTATGATGTAAGCCGCCTTTCGGAGGAACAGTTCCGCCGGGCGGTGGAGACGATCTTTTCCGAACCCCAGTGCGACCGGGTTTTTTACGAGGCCGGTATTCCGGTGGGAAAAAAGGACCGTTTTTTCGGGGTTGAATATGTTCCGGGTCAGTACGATCAGAAATCGGATTCCGCGGAGCAATGCGCGGAGCTGGTCCTGGGGGTCAGACCCCGGATAAAGACCGCGGAGATCTATGTTTTTGAAAGCTCCGGGGAGCCCCTGTCCGGGGCGGCTCTGGAGGCGGTAAAACGTTACCTGATAAACCCCGTGGATTCCCGGGAGGCCCCGGAGTTTATGCCCGCCGCCCCGGAAGAAGATCCCGCTGAAATAGGGGAGGTTCCGGTCCTGGGGGAATTTTCCCGGATCCCCGAAACGCGGGAAGCTGAAGGGGCCTTCATTGAGGAATTGCGGGAAAAATACGGCCTGGCCATGTCCGGGGCCGACCTTCAGTTCTGCGGGGCCTATTTTGCGGCCCGGGGCCGGGACCCCACCCTGGCGGAACTGCGGGTTTTGGACACCTACTGGTCCGATCATTGCCGGCACACGACCTTTACCACCGAATTACTGGTCCCGGAGCCAGCCGAAAAGGGGACGGCCCTGGAAGGGGCGTGGAAGATTTACGAGGCCGCCCGGGAGGAGGTCTACGGTACGGCGGGGGCGGAAAAAAAACGGACCCTCATGGACATGGCCACCATCGGGGCAAAGGTCTTGAAAAAACGGGGCCTCCTTTCGGACCTGGATGAATCCCCGGAGATCAACGCCTGTACCATCCGGGTTACCGCCGAATTCAGCGACGGGTCCTCCGAGCCCTGGCTGCTCCTTTTTAAAAACGAGACCCATAACCATCCCACGGAAATAGAACCCTTTGGGGGGGCCGCCACCTGCCTGGGCGGGGCGATTCGGGATCCCCTTTCGGGGCGGGCCTATGTTCACCAGGCCCTGCGGGTTTCCGGCGGCGGGGATCCCCGGCGGCCCCTTTCCGAAACCCTGCCGGGGAAACTCCCCCAGGTCAAGATAGCCCGGGAAGCGGCGGCGGGGTATTCCTCCTACGGTAACCAGATAGGGCTGAGTACCGGGCTGGTGGCGGAATTCTACCACCCCGGTTTTATCGCCAAACGGCTGGAACTGGGGGCGGTTGTCGGGGCGGTCCCCCAGGGCTGGGTGCGGCGGGAGGCCCCCCAAAGGGGGGACGTGGTTATCCTCCTGGGGGGAAAAACCGGCCGGGACGGCATCGGGGGGGCCACCGGTTCTTCCAAGGCCCATACCGGGGAATCGGTGGATAAATCCGGGGCGGAGGTGCAGAAGGGAAACGCCGTGGAAGAGCGGAAACTCCAGCGCCTTTTCCGCAGCCCCCGGGTAACGGGGCTCATCAAACGCTGTAACGACTTCGGCGCCGGCGGGGTAGCGGTGGCGGTGGGGGAGCTTGCCCCGGGGTTGGACATAGACCTGGACCGGGTGCCGAAAAAATACGCGGGACTGGACGGTACGGAACTGGCCATCTCCGAATCCCAGGAACGGATGGCGGTGGTGGTTGCCGCCGGGGATACGGAAGAATTTATCCGCCTGGCCGCGGAAGAAAACCTCGACGCGGTGATCATCGCCACGGTTACCGCCTCCGAGGGGCCCGGGGGAGAAATTCCCGGGGGGGATGAGCCCCGGCTCCGCATGACCTGGCAGGGTAAAACCCTGGTGGATCTTTCCCGGTCCTTCCTTGCCTCCAACGGCGCCCCCCGCTCCGCCCGGGTCCGGCTTTCCGGCGCCTTGCCGGCGTCTTCCCCCAAAGGGCCCCCCGATGAAAAATTCCCCCCGGGGGTCCTCCTGGACCGGTTGGAACGGGAGCTTTGTTCCCTCCGCAGCGGGAGCCGCCGGGGTCTCCAGGAACGGTTCGACGGTTCCATCGGGGCCGCCTCGGTCCTTTTCCCCTGGGGGGGTAAAAACCAGGGCACCCCCGAATGCGGTATGGCGGCCCTCCTCCCCAGCCGGGAAAAACAGAGCCTTACCGCGAGTATCATGACCTTCGGCTATGATCCGGTCCGGGCCGAAAACAACCCCTACGAGGGGGCTAAGGCCGCGGTCCGGGAGGCCCTGGCAAAGGCCGCCTGCCTGGGGGGGGATCCCTGGAAGGTCCGGCTCTCTTTTCAGGAGTATTTTGAACGGATGGAAGGCCCCGAATCCTGGGGTAAACCCGTAGCGGCCCTCCTGGGGGCCCTGGAAGCCCAGCTCCGGTTGGGGGTTCCCGCCATAGGGGGCAAGGACTCCATGTCCGGAACCTACCGGAACCAGGCCGGGGAGATTTCGGTTCCCCCCACCCTGGTTGCCTTTGCCGCGGGGACCGCCCCGGCGGATCGGATCCGCTCCGGCGCCCTTTCGGGGGAGGGGGGGAATGTCGTCCTCCTGTTACGGCAGCCCCCCGGCGGGGCCGATGAGTGGGATGTTTTTAAGGCCAACATGAACGCCCTGGCAGCCCTGGCCGGCCAGGGCCTGGTCCGTTCCGCCTACCCCGTAGGCGCCGGGGGAGCGGCGGCGGCCCTGGCGGTGATGGCCTTTGGCAACCACGCCGGGGTGGAGGCCTATGACCCGGCCTTCGGCGAAAACGGCCCCGGATCGGTCCTGGTGGAGCTTTCCGGCAAAGCCTTTTCCGGGGACGAGCCCGCCGGGACGACCGGGGAGATCCTCTCCGGGGCGGGCTCTGGAGCGACCTCCTGGGCCATTGCGGCAAGGACCCTGGACGAAGGGGTCTTCCGGGTGGTAAGCGGCGGGGACCCGGAGGACCCGGAATCCCAGGCCGCGGAGGTCCCCCTGGCCCTGCTGTGGCGGGCCTACGAATATCCCCTCGCCCAGGTCTACCCCCAAACCTCCACGGGGGCCACCGTTGCGGAGGTTCCCCCGGAAACGGCCCGCCTGGACCTGAAACCTCAGGCCCCGCCAACGCCCCCTCCCCGGACCCCCCGGCTGCCCGCCGGGGCTCCTCCCCTGGCGGTGCTTCCGGTGTTTCCCGGGACCAACTGTGAGTGGGACATGGAGCGGGCCTTCCGGGAAGCGGGGGCAAAAACCAGACTCGTGGTATTCAGGAACCGGAACCGGGAGGACATCGCCGCCTCCATCCGGGAACTGGCCGCGGCCCTGGGGGAGGCCCAAATTCTGGCCCTTTCCGGGGGCTTCAGCGCCGGGGACGAACCGGACGGGTCGGGAAAATTCATCGCCAATGTCCTCCGGTCCGGCCCGGTGGCGGAGGGAGTTACGGCGCTTCTGGAAAAAAGGGACGGTCTTATCCTGGGGATCTGTAACGGCTTCCAGGCCCTGATCAAACTGGGCCTTGTGCCCTACGGTTCCTACCGATCCCCGGAGGAAGGGATGCCCACCCTGACCTTCAACACCCTGGGCCGCCACGTTTCCCGGATGGTCCGTACCCGGGTAATGCCGGCCCCTTCCCCCTGGCTTACCCTGGAGGAGAGCGGAACCGTCCACATACTCCCCGTGAGCCACGGCGAAGGCCGGCTCGTCCTGGGGAAGGAAGATCCCGGGGCTCTTCTTGCCGCGGGACAGGTTCCCTTCTGTTACGTGGATGCCGGGGGCTTTCCCACCCGGGCGGAGCCGGATAACCCCAACGGCTCGGATTTTGCCATTGAGGGTCTCACCAGTCCCAACGGCCGGATCCTGGGTAAGATGGCTCATTCGGAACGGCGGGGCGCCTACGTCCACATCAACATCCCCGGCAACAAGGTTCAGCGGATCTTTGAAGCGGGGGTTTCCTACTTCAGCTAAAGGCATCTGCGCCCTTAAAGGCGCCAGTGGAATTTGTTCGGAATTTGAAATTTTCGAACCCTTTACTTAGAGCTTATCCCTAAATAACATTTGCTTTACGAAACGCAATGAAAGCACCGGCAAATATGAGTAATCCCTTGTATGAAGACTTGAGCTTCCCCGCTGCTTCTTGCGCCAAGGGCGCTTTGGTCATACACCCGTCCGCACTCAGCCAGGGCCACTTTATACCTTGTACCTCATCGTATTTCTCAAGCCCGGCAACCCACATGGCCTGGAAGAACCCCTGTTCGCACCAGAACCGGAAATACCGGTGAATGGAACTTGAGGATCCGAACTCCTTCGGCAGAGCCTTCCATTGGATACCGGTACGCAGGACATAAAAGATCGCTTCAAGTACTGTGCGGGGATTCAGTGGATGGCAGCCTCCGCCGGGTTTTCGCCGGTAAGTTTTGGTGACATCTCGTTCTTTACAGGGTATCAGGGGTTCCACCAGTTTCCAGAACCCATCGGTTATTTCCCATGAATGTTTTTGTTTCATGCTTATCCCCTCCTCTTTATTTTTTGGAGGAGTTACATGGATTATTTAGGGATAAATTCTTAGTTTTCTTCTCATGGCCTTTTCCATGCGTACAAGACTTTCAATCTCACGGCAGGCATTTTCGTTTAGAATATTCTTGTCTTTACTCCGGGTATGGATACTCATGGGAACATCGGTAATATTCAGATGATATTTGGCGTTCATAGGATACGCGCGGGCCTCGGTGACAGCCGTAACGGTAAGAAAATCGCTCACTTCCCGGGCAAGTTCCGGTTCTATCCTAAAATGTGTATAGAGCCATTTATAAATATCAATATGAAAATTAGCCATAACACCGTTGAATCCGTCGTATCCGGCGATAAGGGAGTCAAGCAAGGTCGAGGTGTTCGCGTTAAAAAGAGAAATCTCTGTACCCGTAACGGCAGCGACCCGCTCTTTTTCGACAGCGAGGGAACAGCTTACATCTTTGAGAAAAACAAGGCGTTTTTTCTCCGCACAGTCTTTTATAAAATTTGTAGTGAGGAGTCTGAGATAAGGGTATGGACATTCATACAGACCAAAAACTACGCCAGGGAGCTGCCGCAGAATATCATCAAAATTAGTAACTATTCAGCCTAAATTTTCATTTTCAAGCATAAAGGCGGGGTTTTCCCCCTTGAAAAGCAATTTTAGTGCGTGAGATGATGAAATTCCATGTTTCTTGCACGTGGATAAATATCC
>JAIRMO010000055.1 GCA_031258625.1 Spirochaetaceae bacterium
GCCTGTGCGGAAACCTTTTTCAAAACGCTGAAACGGGAACTGGAAACGGTGGACGGCAAACATGCCGCGGCAGAGGTAAGGCAATCAGTATTTATGTATGTCGAGGCGTATTATAATCGCATTCGTCTGCATTCGGCGCTTGACTATGTGGCGCCTAATGTGTTTAACTCAGAACAAGTCGCTTAACAGTGTCTACCTTACGGGGTAAAGTCCTCTGCTCTATCTTCCACCGCTGTATATAATATCCCACATACTCATAGGCTTCTTCAGGACTGGTTACCGGTTCGCTGGTCATCAAAAACCATTCTATCGGTTTATTCCCTTGGGGCGGATGTTCTTCTTTCACATAGATAACAGTCACTTCAATTGATTCAGACAGCGTTTTAACCGGATTGAGAATATGCGGCCGCCGTATCGTAAATGGAGTGTACCGCAGTTGTACTACCGCCTCTCGTTCGGGAATACCGCTCCGGCTGTCCCGTGGAATAGCTGCCTCAACCCTCCCCGGGCATCGCCTTTTCTGTATCTCCTCCAGTATCCGCTTGTGTTCCACCATCATCCGCTTCTGAACGACCCGTATCAGAACCGGCTGTCTCAACGTTTCGGCTTGGCAAAACAGCTCGTACCTATCCCCTTCCCGGTCGCAGACCGTTATCACGTTTATCCCTTCGGGAATATCCTGAGTACGCCGCTCCAGGGTTTCAAGCCACCGCCAACGCTCCTTTTCTTCTATCGGCCGCACCTTTTTGCTCTCGGTGTACTCTGATGATTTCTTCCCGGTCAAACTGTTCATTCCCCAGCATCCGGTAGATCGCCTTAGCCTCAGCCCGGTTTTCGCTTGCCTCCCGGATTGATTTATCCGGCTGTTGTATCAGGGTTTCCATCGTCCTGACCAACCGATCCTCAAGCCGGATTGAATGAAAATCAAGGCCGGCGAATTCTTCCGCCATATCGAAACTTTTCTCCTGTGCCATATTCCCCTCCCAGAGTTTTCAGGTGTTTAGGGGGAGTATAGCACAAATCAGTAAAATCTGTGGGTCAAGTTTAGATAGGATGGCGGGGTATACAATTCCCCGGATCGGCCTTATAATTTCTTTATACGATTCCCCGTATCGGAAGCGCCGGCACTGCTTCACGGAAAATTTGGCGGCGGTTCTTGGGGGCGGCCCCGGGATTTGGTCAACCAAGCTGATGAAAATGAACAAGGCCCGCACCTCCATGATAAGGAGCCTGCTGTCATGAAAAAAATTATACTCATTCCCGATTCTTTTAAGGGTACCATGACTTCCCAAGAGATTTGTTTAATCACCGAAGAACAGATCCGCAGGTATTACCCCCAGGCGGAGGTGATTTCTATTCCCGTGGCCGACGGCGGTGAGGGAAGCGTCGATTCCTTTTTGGCGGCGGTGGGGGGTGAAAAGATCACTATCCCGGCCAAGGGACCTTACCTGGAAGACATCCGGGGCTTTTACGGCCTTATCGACGGGGGTAACACCGCGGTGATCGAAATGGCCGCCTGCGCCGGGCTCCCCCTGGCCGGGGATCGGCGTCAGGTAGATCAAACCACCACCTACGGGGTGGGGCAGTTGATCCTGGACGCGGCACAGCGGGGGTGTAAAAAGATCGTGGTCGGCCTGGGGGGGAGCGCCACCAATGACTTCGGCGCAGGGGCCGCCGCGGCCGCGGGGGTCCGTTTTTTCGACCGGGAGGGCAGGGATTTTATTCCCCGGGGAGGAACCCTCTCCCGAATTACGGGGATCGATAAAACCGGGATACCGCCGGAGCTGTTATCCGCGGAGATCATCACCATGTGTGATATTGACAATCCCCTCTACGGCCCCCAGGGCGCGGCTTTTGTTTTTGCCCCCCAGAAAGGCGCCGACGCCGCCATGGTGGAATTCCTGGACCGGGAACTCCGCGCCCTATCCCAGACGGTGATCCGTGACCTGGGGATCGACGTTTCCGCCCTTCCCGGCGCGGGGGCCGCCGGAGGGATGGGGGGCGGTATGGCCGCTTTTTTTGGTTCCCGGCTGCAAATGGGGATCGAGACCGTCCTGGATACGGTGAATTTTGACCGTTTGCTGCCGGGAACCGACCTGGTCCTTACCGGCGAAGGGAAGATCGATTCCCAGAGCCTGCGGGGAAAGGTGGTGATCGGCGTGGCCCGGCGGGCGAAAAAACAGGGAATCCCGGTAATCGCCATTGTAGGCGACATTGGGGACGACATCGAGGGGGTTTATGCCGAGGGGGTCCGGGCGGTCTTCAGCACCAACCGCCGGGCGATCCCCTTCCATGAAGCCAGGGCCCGCTGCAAAAGCGATCTGCGCCTCACCGTGGATAACCTTTTCCGTTTGTTGACCGGCTGCCGGGAAAATCCCCGGATCCTACCCGAGACGTAATTCCGCCCGGAATACGGCCTGGTCCCCTTCCTTCCGCCGGCCTTCGTAGGCGATAGCCGCGGTTACCCCGGGCATATCCGGGATAGCGGCGGCGGGGATGGGGGCGGTCCGGATTTCAATGGTTTCCCCGCTTTTGATCTCCCGCAGGTAGTTGATATCAAGCCGCATTTGTCCGGCCTTTTCCAGGACCTCCGGGTCGGTAACGTCCTGAATCCACTGGATGTACCGGGCGTTGTTGACGTGGCCATTGTAATCGATATCCGAATACCGGGCTTGGCGTTCCCCGGCCTTACCGAGGTTGTCCCGGGCGTCCAAGACGCCGGCCCCGCCGGGCAGGGCGTCCAACCCCTCATTGAGGGGGAGGGTTTCCATCACCGCCTGGGGCCGCAGGGGCCGCCGCTTTTCAATATCCAGGATCAGCCAGTTGCTGCGGCCCCGGACCACCGGAGTATCCGAGGCGTCCCGGATGTCGTAATCCCGGACCGCAAAAAGCCGGTCCCAGCCCCGGGGCCAGGACCGCACCGTGACGGTCTCTCCCCATTGGGGACGGCGTTCCAGAAAAACCGAAATCCGGGAGAGTATCCAGCCCTGACCGGTCCGGGCCAGGGCCTCCCGCCCAACCCCCAGGTTTTCCGCGTGGCTGATGGCTACCTCCTGGAAAAAATCAAAGGTCGAGGCCAAGGTCAGGCGATCCGACGTGTCAATGTTCCCAAAACGCAGGGGAAACGTTTCCTGCCAAATATCCATAAGTACTACGCTCCGAAAATATCCTGACCTAAAAAACGGATTTTGAAAAGGGTGTTTTAAATCCGGCCCCCGGCAATTCTCAGTTTTAACAAACAACCGGAAAAGTGAAGCGCCGCCCTCACGAGCCAAAGGAACCGGAAGAACATAACCGGGACGGGCAGGGAATTTACGACTTCTTTAAGGCATCGTCAAAGGCCACAGAGGAGGGCGAAAAATCAATTTTCCGCACATATTCGCAGGCCTCTTTGGCGCCGTATTCCCGATCCATTCCCGAATCTTCCCATTCCACCGAAAGGGGGCCCCGATAGTTCATCGCGTTGAGTTCTCGGATGATGTTCTCAAAATCCACATTACCGTGCCCCAGGGAACGGAAATTCCAGCCCCGCCGGGTATCGCCAAAGGTTATATGGGAACCGAGGATCCCCGCCTTGCCGTCCAGGGTAAGGGCCGCGTCTTTCATGTGGACGTGGTAGATCCGGTCTCTAAAATCCCTGAGGAAAACCGGGGGGGATACCCCCTGCCATATAAGATGGGAGGGATCAAAGTTGAAGCCCAGGGTGGGGCGGCGGTTAAATTCCTTGAGGAGCCGCTCCGCGGTATAATAATCAAAGGCTATTTCCGTGGGATGGACCTCCAGGGCAAATTTGATCCCGTATCGGTCGTATTCGTCAAAAATCGGGTTCCAGAGTTCGACAATTTCCTTAAAGGCATTATCGATCAGGTCTTCCCCGGTCTGGGGGAAAGAATACCAGTATTTCCAGATCGGGCTCCCCATAAAGCCGGTTACCACGGTAACCCCCAAATTATGGGCCGCCCGGGCGATATACTTCATCTCCTGGATGGCCCACTCCCGGATTTTCTCGGGCTTCCCCGCGTATTGGGCCGGAGCAAAACCGTCAAGCCGGGGATCCCAGAGGTCCCCCACACACTGGCCGGGAAGATGACCGCTGATGGCCCAACAGGTAAGCCCGTGTTTGGTAAGGATTTCCTTACGGTTGTTGATATATTCGGGATCCTCCGCGGCTCTTTTGGGATCCATATGATCCCCCCAACAGGCGATCTCCACCCCATCGTACCCAAAGGATTTAACCTTGCCGCATAATTCATCAAACCCCAAATCCGCCCATTGTCCGGTAAAAAGGGTAACTGGCCGTGACATCAAACACCCCCTGTCATTTCCTCGAAACTGAGCCTCTACCAAAACACGAGCGAGCCTTGGGAAGGCTTTAAAAAAAGCGGTTAAGTCTGAAATTGAGCCGGCCCGCTTTTCCCCCTCAATCTATCACAATTAACCTATTACGCCAACCCAAAATCCGGCCGGCTTCGTGGTTGATTGTATGCGAAGGGTACATACCCAAGAACCCGCCTTGCGGCGGGGGAGCTTTAGGGCGTTATAAAGGGTATGTACCCTGAGACAAATACCTTACCGAAACAACATACTTCGCCCTTCAGGGCGAGGTTGTTGACTGGAAGGCGGGGTCCATACCCAAGGCAGGCGGCGGCTGCCAGGCTCGCCTCGGTTAAATTTGTTACTATTGAGCCTGTTCCAAAACCCCCAAATGAATAATTGGAGATACTTCAGGGCAACCAGACATAGCGCCACAGCCATTAATACGAACGATACTTTCTTGTAACCTTTCACATATATTGAACGGCGAATAAGGCTGTCTTTCAAATGAGCGTTTACCCGTTCTACCGTCGTTCGTATCTTATACCGTTCCTGTTTTGCCGGGTCAAGCGCAGTGGCCCTGAGCCCAACTGGTAGACACAAAGATAAGCGGGAAGTATAACCGATGAGGAGAAAAAGAGGGGAAAGCGAGACAAAGAACGGCGGGTGTACACCAAGGAATTCAAAGCCGAGGTAGTAGCCCTGGCCGGGAAACACGAGAAACCAGTGCGTCGCCTCGCGCTGGATTGGGGCAT
>JAIRMO010000053.1 GCA_031258625.1 Spirochaetaceae bacterium
GCAGCTTCCATGATGGAAGCGTATAAGCCCTTGTATTCCGCAAATCCCTCTTCGGCCTTAAATAAAGACCTCCGTTCCATGAGGAGCAGTTTGAGTAAATACCCAAATATCGTATTTCGCGTAAAATAATCTATCCCCTGGAGGGATTCTATGACATCCCAGCGGCTTTTATCCAGGAAAAGTTCCGCCTCCAGGGGGGATTCAATAGCCAGCGCCGTCTTGGCCGCCAGCGCGGCCTGGGCCGTACCCTCGGGGGGAGCCGCCGGGGCCGCCCCCCCTTCCGGTTTCAGCCGTTGAAACCGGAGCCGGGCAAGATGCAGCCTGAGGGCCCGTTCCCAGGAACGCCACCCGTTGATAAAAGCCGAGGAGACCGGCTCCGGGTCTTCCCCGTAGGCGGGGAGGCCCTCCTTGAAGACGCCCCCCCCCTCCAGGGTGCAATACCTAAGCAGCTCCCGGTCCGCGGGATTAAGCTGGGAATCACAGAGGGATTTAAAGGCCTCCGGGGACAGGGGCGCCGGCTGTCCATATATAAGAGCGGGAAGTTGGGCTATAAGATAATAATAGGAACCCACCGTTTAGTTATCCTTTGCCGCGCTTTTCAGGATCTCCGCCAAACGGGGATTGAGATAGGCCGAAAGCAGCTCCGCCACCGATTCCGCGGAAAAATCATAGTAGGCCGAACCGTCTTTTTCGGCGATCCGAAATCCGGCGCCAAGGTTACGGTCTGTTTTCAGTTCCACCCCTTTACCCAGCTCCGCGGCAAGCTTCCCGGTAAAATAACCCTCCAGGGCCTTCCGGTCCTTTTCGGAAAGTAAAACATCCAGGGAATCGCTCCCCCGGGAAGCCCAGTTTTTGAGAAGCTCGGGAAGCGCCCCTTTGAGCACCTCATCGGTATAGACGGCTTCGGTTTTTAAGGCAATGATTTTATTGAGGAGGGTTTCGATTTCCTTCTTAAAGGCCAGGATCAAATTGCGGGAGGCCTGTTCCAGGGCTGCCGTCCCGGCTTTTTCCGCCCGGTCCGCATCGGCTTTCCCTTTGGCAATAATATCGGCCGCGTCCCGCCGGGCGGCGTCCACAATCCGTTTTGCCTCCCCTTCGGCCTGGGTGGTAAGCCGTAACGCCTCTTCCGAGGCGGACTCGATCCCATCTTTTTTTATTTTATCAATGAGTTCCTGTAGTTGGATATCCATAATCTCCTCTTTCATTCACAAAAATATCGACCTTCCCCGGTCTAGCCCTGTTATCAAGGGCTCAAAAAACCTCATTATAATCCAGGATATACGCAAGCACTTTTTTAATTTTTCGGGCAATAATTCCATAAACCGCCTGGGGATCATCCTGTTCTTTTGCCTTGTTTGTTAATAATTCACCCACCGCCCGGGCCATTTCCGTTACATCCTTATAATCCTCCGCGTTTATAGAACCAATAGCGGCGATCAGTTCTTTAACCCCCGAAGCCTCGTGTTCTAAAAACGCTTTGTTTTCAGTATATACATAGTTCGTTATCTCATTATCTTTGAACTTACGCTCATTTACCCCGGAAAAGTATAGTATATCCCCATAACTGTCTTCCATCTCCATCTGAAACATGGTGAGAAAAAGTTTTTTTTGTTCAGGCATAATACCTCCCTGGCAAACTACACTGGGAAAGCCTCTTTTGTAAATATAGTTTTTAATTCCCCATAATTCAAGTTTTTTTTTGAACCTCCTGAAAATTCCGGCCAGGGCGCCGGAGTTTACCAATCAAAGGCAAAAAGGGCCTTTTCGTGGTATTCCCGGTCCGGCCCGAATACGCACGGGGGAAAGTCCGGCTGATTCGGCCCGTCGGGGAAATGTTGGGTTTCCAGGCAAAAACCGGCGTATTTATCATAGATCGAACCGGTTTTGCCCCGGACCCCCTCAAGGAAATTACCCGTATAAAACTGGACCCCCGGCTGGGTCGTTAAAACCCGCAGGGTTCTGCCGGAAACGGCCTCAGAAACCTCGGCGCAGGGCCGCAGCCTCCCCGGTTCCCCGTCCACGACAAAACAATGATCGTACCCGCCCCCGGCGGCTTTAATGTCCCGGCCTATGGGTTTGGGGCTGTTAAAATCAAAGGCTCCCCCGACTACCGGCGTCAGGGTCCCGGTGGGGATAAGATTGGGCCCCACCGCCACATAGGAAGCGGCATGGAGCCGTACCTCGTGGGAGAGGATGTCCCCGTTCCCCTCCCCGGCCAGGTTAAAATAGGTATGGTTGGTGAGGTTTACCGGGCAGGGGGCGTCTACCCTGGCCGTATAATCGGCGATGAGCTCGTTGGATTTGGTCAATCCGTAACTCACCGCCGCCTTGAGATTACCCGGAAACCCCTCATCCCCGTCGGGGCTGGTAAGCTCAAAACGGACAAACACCCCGTCCTTTTCTTCGTAGGCCGCGGCCTTCCAGAGGCGTTTATCGAAACCCCGGCGTCCGCCGTGGAGGGTATTGTCCCCGTCATTCCTGAACAATTCGTAGACCGAATTATTCAGGGTGAATTTCCCCCCCCCGATACGGTTGCCAAACCGTCCGATGGTGGCGCCCAGATAGGGTTTATTATGAATATACCCATCCAGGGTGGAATACCCCAAAAATACATCCTGGGTACGGGTTTTAGCGGAAGGCACATAGAGGGAAACCAGGGCCGCCCCAAAGCTCGACAAACACAGGGTTAAATCCCCCGCCGAAAGGGTATAAAGCGCCGCCTTT
>JAIRMO010000156.1 GCA_031258625.1 Spirochaetaceae bacterium
GCTCTTCCTTTGACCCCGTCCGCTTCCTGCCATTCGCCCCTCTCGGAACACCGGCTCACCGCAAACGGAATCTTCCCTCCCCTTCCCTGTATTGCCAAATATCTCCGCCGCCCCCATTCGGAGGACCGCGTCCTGCACCCGTTTTTTGACGGTTCGCAAACTATACTATACCTTTCCCCTTACTGTCAAGAACCTGAGCTGCTTTTTTACGTTAATTTAAAAAAACTCGCTGTTTCTTTCTCAGGGCGTGAAAGAAACCATACTACACTTTAAAAACAATTGCAAGCCCTTTTTGTATTTTTTTTTATTTTTTTGCAATAAATTTATTCCCCGCCCCGCGAACCGGTAAGCGCCTTCTTGGGTTTAATACCATACTATCGAGAATTTTTCGGAACCCGGTTGGTTTTAGGGAAGCCTCTATCCTTTTCGGTCCTGCAGTTCCCGTTCCCGTTTTTCTATTGCCTCCTTAACCAAGGTGATTTCGGCAAGAACCGCCTTAATCGCCGGAGTTTCGGAGGTAATGCCGGGGCTTTCGTGTTCCACCAGGGCGCTATAGACTTCGGTTCCCAAGCGGCCGATTAATTTTTGAGCCTGCCCCTCAAGCTGCTTTATTTCCACCTTTAAAACCGTGGTTTCTCCGATGTCCTGGGCCTTGGCGCCGGCTTTTTGCAGGAGATCCTTAGAGGCCTTATACCCCTTTTCTCCCAAATCCTGAGCTTTAGCCCCGGCTTTGGACGCCAAGTCCTTTGAAACCTGGGCACCGGTCTCAAAAAAGCTCTTCATTCTGTCGCTAAATGCCATATTTCCTCCTCTAAAGCCGTCTTAAAAATCAAATTAAGAGCGGCTCTATTTACGCATGATACCCAGGATAGTCAGATCATCGTACTGATCATCCTCCCTGAGATGAGTATAATACATATACGCGTCATTTCCAGGGTTTTCCCGGCGATCAAAACAATATTCCCGGTATTGGGAAAAATGATCCCGTAAAAACCGATCCACCTGCTTGTCCACCAGTACCCGGGCATCTTCCCCATCCCGGGGGTCCCGGTAACAGCGGAACATCTTTTCCACCGAAACCATGGCCATAACGGCCTCTTCCACCGCTCCTTTACAAAAGGTGAAATCAAACTGTAATTTCTTTTCCCCTTCGGGATTATGGTACTTATACAGGGAATAGACCTCTTTATTCATCACCGCGTTGATGATGTCCGTGACCCGGGCGCCGCCCATTTCTTCGTTCCCCTGACCTGCCATGTGGTTCCCGTGGGGGGTGTCGTTGGGACCTTCGGTACAGAAGATCTCCTTAAAGTCCTGATCCCGAAACCGCCGCTTGGCATCCTCTATACCGTCGGTATAGAGGAACAGAATATCCCCATGGTGGATGGTGAGGGTTTGTACGATATATCCGCCCCTGGACTCCACTAAGGCGTTGGGTAACACTCCGATGGCGGGGGTTTCCTTGAGGCTTACGGTTTTCATTTTATATTCCGAGGTATCGTACCAGTGGATGATATTGTCCCCGGCATTACAAAACCGGACCAGTCCGGTCAGGGAATCAAAAAGGCAGAGGGTAAAGGCGGCGAACCGGTCGTGAAAGGCCATGGTTCCGATGAATTCGTTGATCTGGTACACCATATCCTCTATGTGGAAGCCCTTTTCGGTGGGCCTCCAGTTTTTAAAATAGTTGAGGAACATGGTAGCCACCTGGACCATGATCAGCGCCGCGGGGATCCCCTTACCGGCAACATCGCATTTAATAATGGCAAAGTACCGGCCATCCAAATCCAGATAATCAAAATAATCCCCCGAAACCCCCTTAGCCCCCTCATAATACCCAAAGAAGCTGACGTTTTCTGTGTCCTTTAGGCCAAAACTCAGTTTATTCCCCTGCCGGTCGGTTTCCAGGGGGATAAATTTTTTCTGTATTTCCTTACCGATGGAAAGATCCCGGGAAGCCAGGGCGGCCTGTACCAGACCGCGGGTCATATCGTTGATGGTATTACCCAAAAGGGCGATTTCATCCCTTGAGGTTATCTGAATGTTCACCCCCGCGAGATGGGCCTTATCTTCCGTGTCCCGAATAAGTTCCACATACCCCAGGAGTTTCTTGATGGGGCGGACGATCAGACCGGAGAGGCTCAGGGCCCCCAGGGTGCCTATGGATAGGGCGGTAAGGGCGACTGCCAGGATGAGTTCCAGCAGGACCCGCTGCCCCAGGGAGATCTGCGCGATGATTGAATCAATGGAGACTTCCAGCCGTATAAGACCCCGAAAATAGGTATCCTCCGCGCCCTGACGGTACATGACGGGCTTAAAAAGAACAAACCGCCGATTTCCCTTTTCTGTAAAATATTCGGTAGAAAACTCCGGCTCGGAACCTATTTCCCGGCTCATTTCGGCAAGCCTCTCGGTTAACCGGGCGTCCAGGGAATGGGTGGTAACCTGGATATCCGCTATCCGCCGCCGGCTGGCCGTGTCGGTATTGAGGGCCAGGGAAAGCCCTTCCTGGGTAAGATTGGCAATGCTGGCGGTGAGATCCCCCACTTCCTCCCGGGCCCGCTCGTTTAATTCCCGGACGATCCCTTCCAGCCGGGGGGAGAGGGCGTCCTGAAGCCGGGAAATACCGGGTTCAAATTCGGCGGTGTCTATCTTGGAGAGAATGTCCGGATCGTTGGTGGCCCAAACATGGTCGTCAAATATGGTGGAGCCCGAACCAAAACCGGTGATGGTTACATACCGGGCCTCGGGGATGGCTGCGGATTGGCCCGGAAGAAACCCCAGTTCCAGCACGTTCTCCGCGGGGAGGAATATCCGGGTGTTGGAGGCAAGGCCCTCTAAAAGTACCACCGACCGGTTCCAAAGCCCCCGGAGCAGGGTTTCTTCCTGGGTTCGGGTCATCATATAGTAGAGGGGGGCGGAAACAATCAATACCACCAGAAGTACCAGGGTTACGGTATAGAAAGCGAGTTTTACCCGTAGTCCCACCCCTTGCTTACCGATTCTTTTTAACCGTTTTTTCTTTTCCAAGGGCATAAGATCTCCTGTCATAAGGGCCGCCGCCTCCATCTGTACGGCGGCACTATCCGCCACAACCGTACCAATACCCCGAACCGAACTTACGGATCCTATAGCGCAAAATACCATAATCGCCAGGATCAGGGGAAGGATCATATTGATCACAAACCCGCGGCCCGGGGATATGGCCCAAGAGGGCTGCCATACCCGGGAATAATCCCCGTATTTGACGGTACCGATTTTATCCACCAAAACCAGGGGGCCGGTCAAGTAAAGCCCCCGGCGGGGATGTTCCACCCCTATACGGTAATGACCTTCCAACAGGTTATCAATACCTTCCAGGGCAATTTCCCGATCCGATAGAATTTGAAAATCCCCGGGATCAAGAAAGAACTCCCGGTCATAGGGGGGAAGCCCGTCCAAATCGAGGAATATCCGGGTAACGGCGCCGTTTTCGGTAAATCCCCGGCCGATGATCCCGAGGGAAAGCACCCCCTGGTCGTCTTGCCGGGAATCCACATAACTGACAACCGTATAGGGAACGTATTTATTGGTTCTGAAAAAGATCCGGGAGGGCTCCCCGATGTTCCCCCCCTCGTCCACTGCGGCCAGGGTAAAACTCCAGACCCCGTTATCCTGATTGGTATAGGAAACGAAGGGAACCGTCCCCAGAATTCGCGGGGGGGGCGGGGATGCCGGGGGAAAGTGTTTTTGGGCGGCGGCTAAAAAATCTTCCCCCTCCAGGGAACTAAAACGACTCAAAGAGCCGAGGTATTCCAGCTTCCAGGTATACCCCGCGATATCCGGTACCGGCGGCGGGGACCAGCCCAGGGAAAAGGTATTGGAGGCCAGGTATCCCCGGTCGTCCGTTGGCGGGGGGGTAATGTTCACCGCCGGGGGAGGGGTGGTATCCCGGATGTATTCCAGCCTGACCGGGGCGGACCAGTTTCCCGCGTAATCCTGGGCAATAAGGGTAAAATACCAGACCCCGTCCCCGCCGACGCTTTCCTCCGCCGACAGATCCGAATCGGCGTGGATCCGAATCTGTTTGAGCGGTTCGGCATCGGGGGATCGGTTCCAAACATAGGAAAAACCCCGGATCCCCGAGGGATCATCGGGAAGGTTCCAGGATATCCGTACCCGGTTTCCCCGGGTGTGTTTGCCGGGGATAAAATTTTCGGCCCTCAGACGGGGCGGGGAAACGGATCGGTCGGGAAACAGGGCGTAAATCCGGTTTATCCCCTGGGCCTTCCCCTGCCAGAACAGGGAGAGCCCGCTCCTGTCTACCACCGGACGGACGAAAATCGCGGTCCGGCCGGTGCCGCCGGAAAGATCATGGTTTTGCCAAGCCGTCCCTGACTTTTGGGCCAGGAACATCCGATTCTCCCCCCGATGGTCCTCAAACCATACCACGGTGATTCCCCCCCCATAGGTGAACGCTATGGGGTTATTACCGGAGGTTTCACCGGCGTTTATCACCTCCGCGGCCCCGTCGATACCGCCGTCCTCCCGGACAAAGGCGCCGTAGATCCGGGAGGGCCCGGCGGCAAACCGGCGTTCCCATACCAGGTAGAGGCGGCGATCCTGAATCGACAAAAAAGGCCGCTGGTTGTCAAAACGATCCGGGGAGGCGGCGGTATTTTGATAGGGGTCCTGAAATCCGGTGATCCGCCGGGGAGCGGTCCAGGTTAAACCGCGGTCGGAAGTGGCGGTGATAAACAACTGGAATGCGGGACCGTCATCCTCCCCTCCCTCAAAGGATTGAAAAACCACATAATCGGTGTCATCCCGGGAGGCCATGGTGGGTAAAAAGGTGAGCCTCAGAGAGCCGTCCCTGACCAGGGGCTCAAAGGGAGACCAGATAAAGCCGTCTTCGGACCGGGCGTAATACAGATCCAGGGATTGTCCTACCCCCCGGCTGATAAAGAGGTAATACCCCCCGCCGGCCCGGGAAAAAATCCGGGGGGCCACGGACGTTTCGGAACCAAAGTTAAGCCGGATTGTACGGAAGGTTTCGCCCTGATCCTCGGAAATAAGGAGTTCCGTTTCCGTGGAAGAGACCGCCGCCGCAAGGAGTATCCTGCCCCGGCTGTCCACCGAGGCGCTTAATATAGCCGGCTCAGCCCCCCCATAAACATAGGGCCCTCCTACGGAAGAATAAAACCGCCACTCCCCGCCGGAGGCTTTAACCGCCAGGGAGACCGTGATAAGTCCGTCTCCGATAGTACCGGAACCGGCGTCGGAAATATCCCGGCTTTCCTGCCAAGCCACCAGGGATACCTCGCCGTTATAAGCCGCCACGGGAAAACTACCCCTTCCGGGAGAAAAGATCTCCGGATTCTCCCAATAAAAATCCGAAAGGGCGTAAAGACCGGGGGATAAAAAGAACAGGTCCATGAGGAGGAGGATCAGGGGAAAAAGCCGTATTTTTACGAAGAACCTCGGGGTTTGCCGTGGTAAACCCGGTAAGCCGTCCGTTCCTTGGGGTATGGAAAACGGCATTCCGGTCATAATACCAGCTCGATCCTGCGCCGTAATTCAAGAATTTTGCTTACATCACGGTACCGGGGATTCCGCAGCAACTGCTCTACGATGGAGAGGGCGGTAATGGGATTACCCCGCTGGAGGGCCTGGACCGCCCGCTGATAATCCCGTTCGGCGCTGCTGTCCAGGACGATAATTCCCGTAAGCTCATCGGACTCGGCCGGATCCTGGGGGTCCGCCGGAGGAGACCGGTAACCCATGGTTATTTCCGCCTGTTCCAGGATATCCCCCATACCCGGATACCGGGGGTCTATGGCGGCAAGATTCTTGAGGTCCTCAAAGGCCCGGAGAGACCGTTCTTTAATACCGGCCACCGCTTGTGACAGGCGCCGCCGGAAGGACCGGTCAAACGTATCGGGGTCTATAATCCGATCGATCCGTAATTCCAGAAAATCCGCTTCCTCGTTAATGGGGAACAAAAGTTTTACTTCCCGGGTTTTTTTCCGGGCCTCGGTCAATTTGACGAGCCCCACGTTCCGCTGGTTTGAATTGATGAACCGGAGCCCCTCATCGTAGGAACGTTTCGCATCGCTTAAAAGCTGGCTCATCTCCGCATAGAGGGGGGCCGTAATGGGAAGGTCCCGATAGGATCTGAGGGAGAGGGCCCCCCGGACTAAGGTTAACCAATAGGTAATTTCCGCGTCTTCCCCGTCACCGATAGTCAGGCTGCGGCCGCGGGCCTGAACCAGCATGGTTTCGGCCGCCTCAAAATTACCGGCAAAATAGGTTTCCCGGGCATTATTTATCAGCCCCCGGATTTCCAAAAGGAGCGCTTCCTTTTCCGGCTGGGTTATGTCCGTATTCGCGGAAAGTCTCGAGACTCCGTCGGCCCCGGTAAAGTCCCTGCTCAGCGCCGTGAAGGCTTTGAGGCGCGGTACGGCCCCCCCGGGGGCCTCGTATTCAGAATAATCCTCCGTTTTGGCGGAAGGGACGGGTGTATGAAACATCATCTTAACCGGCAGATCAGAGGATACCGTAAAATAATACCGGAAATCTAGGACGCTTTGGGCCGTTTGGTCGTTTTGGGTAATGGCGGGCTCAAAACCGGATATACCCCGCTCCTCAAGACCGGCGGCATACCGGTTTTCGCCGGCATGGACATCGTGAACGGCCGCTTTGAGGGATAAAACAGCCGTTAAAACCAAAGGGAGGGGCTTTTTCCGCCGACAGGGGATCATTTTTTATATACCCTTTTAACTATCGGCAACGGCGGGGGATATCTAAATGAAGGCCCATAGGGGGTTCCCTCAGGGCCTTCCCCCACCAGGCCGAAACGTTCCCCCTGCGTTACCTTTAACAATGGGCAACGCAGACTGCACAAAAACGTTTCAACCTCTGAAAAATACGGAGGGGAAGTGGAAGCAACGGAGGGCACGAAGTTCCGCGCAAACAACTCCCGGAAGAACAATCGGGTAGGAGGCCGCCCATTATTTGAGCGGCCGTCCTCCCACACCACCGTGCGTACCGTTCGGTACACGGCGGTTCAATGAGCCGGAATAGGCATCCGTAATCTCAGAAGCCTG
>JAIRMO010000160.1 GCA_031258625.1 Spirochaetaceae bacterium
AAAACGCCCGAAGACTGGGCCGCCCTTCTCCCCTGGAATGTAAAGGTAAAGAAATAGCCGCTGCTTTTTCCAGCCTATAAAGAAATATAGCCATACCTGTGCTTTAATTGACAGTTACCGATCAAATGCCTGGCGTTCCTGAGGGTATTCACCCCTTCGGCTTCTTTTCCCGTTTGGCGAAGGCGCTTTCGACCGAATCTTCAATTGTCCGCCTTACATCGGAAATGATCTCCCGGTGAAGCCGCTCCAGTTCTTCGATAGGGGAAGAGGTAACGCCGAAAAGTTCATTTACTTCGATATCCAGTGCCCCGGCAAGGCGTTCAATCACATCTGCGGCGGGAAAATTCTTGGCAAGTTCGATCACGGCGATATAATGAGTGGAAATGCCTGCTTTTTCAGCTAGTTTTTCCTGCGATAAACCGCATCTTTTACGATTTTCCTTTAAATTCTGAGCAAAAATCTCCCGAATACCTGCCATTCTAATTCCGCTTACCTGTGGGGTAATAATACTGTTCTCCCCCTTCCTTTTTAATTACCTGATAATACAGATAATGACTTGACATATCATTTTCTTGTTTATAATATGAAAAAATTGGCTGGTTTTAAGGGAACCGGCGATCCCGGATCTTGTGGGCGGGAGATTTGGAGGCGGAAGTCCCATCGTGTAGGGTGAGTCTACACACCGCGTATGAGAAGCTATACACAAAACAGGCTGGGCGGGTGTTAGGAGAAGCAGGAATATGAATCTTATATATCAAGGAGATAATACGGTTAATATTATCACCCCTGAAGGCGTATATGCCGTCAACAGGGGGTTTTCAGCGGAGGCCCGCGTGTCCGGAATGGTGAACGGCATCACGCAGGAAAATTATGCCCCAGGAGAAACGGCACATATAGGTGAGTTCGTAAGAGGCTTAACCGATGAGGAGAGGAAGTTCTTTAAGGCCGCCGGTGTTATCGAGGCCTTTGACCGGATAATTGCGGAAAGAAAACGGAAAGAGGAAGATGAAAAGCGGAAGAAAATAGAAGAAGGCAGGGCTGTAGAGAAGAAAGCGCGGATGTTATACCCAATTTGTTCAAAGTAGGTTCGGTTGGGGTATTCTGTCCGGTAGTGGTTTATTTTTGTTGGGTGTCCTCTTGTATAAGAACTTTTACCAAAAGAGGCATATCAACGAATATTAAAAACTTAAATGACCGCGGAGCCGGAACATACAGACTCTTCCCTAAAGGACTCACCCAGTTGACCGCAGGCGCCGGAAACCCCCAAACCCTTTCCCCTGCGCCGGGTTACCCCAAGCCGCCGACTCGTCATCCCTTCGGAAAATTCCTCAATTTCCCGGGCCGTGGGCCTCCCCAAGGGACGGCCTTCAAATTCCAGACCCTCCACCGGGTTCCAGGGGATGAGATTTACCACCACGTCCAGTCCCTCCGCAAAGTCCGCCAGGGCATCCATGTCCCGCCGCCGGGTGTTAATCCCCTCCAAAAGCACCACCTCCAGGGTAACCCGGCATCCGGTTTTTTGCTGGTAGTATAAAAGGGCCTCCTTTAAGCGGGGGAGGGGATGGGTCACGGTTACCGGCATCAGCCGTTTTCGTAAATCTTCATCGGCGGTGGTAAGAGAGACCGCAAGCCTTACCTTCGGTCCGTGGTCGGCTAAGTCCAGGATCCCGGGGATGATGCCGCTCGTGGAGACCGTAATCCGCCGTTTGGAAAATCCCAACCCTTCAGGATCGGTGAGGATCCCCAGGGCCCGGCGGAGTTCCCTAAGGTTCAACAGGGGCTCCCCCATACCCATAATAACGATATTGGCAATTTCCGGGCCCCCGACAGGATCTCTTTCCGGTTCGGCTCCCGCGGTTTGAATATGGAAAAACTGTTCGATTATTTCTCCGGAATCAAGATTACGCAGGAAACCCAGCGCGCCGGTCTTACAAAAAGCACAGGCCATGGGACACCCCGCCTGGGTAGAAAGGCAGGCGGTCCGGCGGCCCCCGCCGTCAACCAAAAGGACCCCTTCGATCTTTACGCCGTCCCTCAGGGTTATCCTGAGTTTAACGGTTCCGTCGGGATCCGCCAGCCGGGAAGAAACCTGGCTGGAATAGAGCATAAACCGGAAATCCAATTCCTCCTGTAGATCCCGGGGAAGGTCCGTCATATCAAAAAAAGACCGGGTCCTCCGGGTTATCCACCGGTAAACTTGTTTGGCCCGGAAAGGAGGTAAAGGAGAAAAAAGCGCTTTTAGTTCTTCCAGGGAGAGCCCTGACAATACGGACTTAACCATCATTATCTAACTTATAAAACAACGGGGCTCGTCCCGGGTGTCTTGCGGGAGGCGCTTAGGATTTGTATTTTTCCAAAAGTTCCGCTACCATAGAGTTGCGAATCCCCAATTTTTGGAATTCCCCCAGTACTTCCAGTGCCTGAGCCTTATCGTTCTTTTTTATCCAGCAATCGGCCAGTTCCACATAAAGGCGGTAGTTTTTGGGATCCTGCTGGATAAGACGGCGCAGAGATTCAATGGCCTCATTGTATTTACCTTGGGATTTGGCGATTACCGCTAAACCCAGAACCGCATAGGTGTCAAATTCAATATTAAGAGCCCGGCGGTAATATTCCCCTGCCCGGTCAAAATCACCCAGATTGCGGTAGGCGTCTCCCGCCCGGGTCAGGATCACCTTATTCCGGGGATCCTGCTCAAGGATACGGTTCCAATACTCCAGGGAATGATCCTGCTGATTCATACCCCTATAACAGTCGGCCAACCCAAAAAGGGCATAAAAATTATAGGGCTCTTTTTCAAGGGCCTGTTGAAAAAAGGGTATCCCCTTTTCAAAGGTTTTTAATTTACGGTGGCAATTTCCAATGGAGGTAAGTACCCGGATATCCACCACGTCTTTATGGGGATCCAGCATCTTTTCCCAATAAAAAAGGGCGTCCCGATATTCCTTAAAATCATAATGAAGATGGCCTAAACCGATAATCGCATAGGGGTTTTGTTCCTCCATCTCCAGGACCCGGAGATATACCGCCTTGGAATGTTTAAAATCCCGCACCTTTCGATAGGCATCGGCAACCCGGGTCAGAACGGTAATGTTTTTATCATCATGGAGCAGGTATTGTTCCCAAATTTCTATGGCTTTATGAAATTGGTTAAGGGCCTTGTAACAATCCGCCAACCCAAAAAGGGCGTAATTATTCCCCGAATGATGGGCCAAACAGTGGCGGTAATATTCTACCGCGTCCCGAAAGGCCCCCCGTTTTCGGATAGCATCCCCCATACCTACCAGCGCATAATTGTTGTTTTCATCCACCGCCAGAATTTTCGTAAAACAATCTATGGCATCAGCGATATTGTTTTCTTTTAAAAGCTGGTATCCCCTTTTTGACAACTCTGAAATTTCAGAAACCGCGGAAGATTCCTGGATTTCCTGGGATAGATTCTCTGGCTCTGTTTCTTCAAACATATCCATGGAACTTTGATTGCCATGATCACTCATTGGGCTGATCCTCTTCTTCGTGTAATAATGTTTGTATAATAGTGGACAAACGCTCAATGATAGGTTCGGACTTGGTATGATCCGGCGCTATCCAATACATACGAAGGGCGTCAATATCCCTCCCCTGTGAAATGTAATAATCGCCAATTCTTACTAAGCCATCGGTATAACCGGTAGTTAGAAAAATCCTTTTCGCTCCCTCTATATTCCCGGAATTGTATAAGACATTACCCTTACGGTTGAGAACTGCTTTTTGGGCTCCGTCAATTGCGGGTTTGGCAACCGTTTTCATGAACCCATTTTGAACTTCAAAGCGACAAAAGACTTTTTTATAATCCATTTTGATCCTAACTATTATTACCGCTTTCTTATAGTATCCGTTATTTTTCCCAAATTGACAACCAAAATTTTATTAAAAATCAACAGAAGCTCTTTCAAAGTCTGATGTTTTGAAAAAAACACCCTTAATTTAATAGAAAACCGGCTGTTTTAGGCGCCATGCCCGGTTTTTGGAAGCTTTTTTCAGAATCGGTCGGATTTTGAAAAAACGTAATAGAAAAATAATTATACGAGACATTACTAAATCATTCAAGTATTGCGGCGGTGCCGCCAGCAATTCAAAGTTTAAATAGACATAAAGAGAAAAGACGCCTAAAAGAACTTCCGGGGGTCCTGTCGGCCGGGCAAATAGCGGTTCCCCCCGGAGGGTCCCTCCGTTATTTGCCCGCCGCCACCCCAGGTAAACTTTTTTGGGCGTCTTTTCTCTCCCCAAAAAGTAAAAATTGCTGCAAAAAAAGGAACATTATGGTAAAAAACGACCAAATGGTTACCATATTGAATTAAGACGGCCATATCCTTCAAAACCATTTGGTCATTTTTAGATTGAACGAGCCTTTTTTTAAACTTTGAATTCCTGCGGCGCCCCAGGACAACGTTATTTGCTTTTATCCGGGACGCGAAATTCAGGCTCCCCCTCTGTTTGGCTAACCCGTACCGGATTGGTTAAATTCTGATAATGAAGTATACTGGTAGTATGAAAATCAGATTTTTTCTGCCCTTGATAACGCTTCAGTTTTTTTTTGTTTCCTGCGCCGCCACCCTTAACGGTTCCCTGGCCATAAACGGTTCCGGAGATCTCAGTCTCCGGGCATCCCTGGAACCCCGGATGTCCGCTTTAATCCGGTCCTTTGCCGCGGTTTCCCTGGGAGCGGAGGCGGCCCGGAACAGGCCGGTTATTGACGGGCCGGCCATAGCCCGTTCCATGGCTGCCGCTCCGGGGATTACCGAGGTTTCTTTTACCAATACCGGCCCTTCCGCCATTGAAGGCCCCATAAAGATCTCCCGGATGGATGAATTCTTGGCCCTCCCGGGGAATCAGGGGGAAAGCCGGTTTATTATATATGAACAGATCCCCTCAGGGGGGGGGCGGCTGGCCCTTTTCCTGGACTGTGGTTCCGGGCCTAAATTGCTGGCCCTTATATCCCGGGAGGTGGCGGATTATCTTTCCGTGCTTATGGCCCCGGTCGCTACCGGGGAATCCCTCACCAAAGGGGAATACCTGGTTCTGGTTAGCTCCATTTACGGAAAAGGAGTGGCGGACGAGATTACCGCGGCCAAAATCCGGGCCGTTGTCGATTTTCCGGGGCCCGTCAGCTCCGTCCGGGGAGGCGCCTATACCGGACGGCGGGCCGTTTTTGAGGTACCCCTGCTGGATCTCCTCGTTCTGGAAAGTCCCCTGAATTACGAAATCCTCTGGGACTAAGATTCTGAGCCGGCGCCTCGGGAGCCGCTTTTTATACCGGTAAACAGGGAAAGTTCAAAGTAAGTCTCGTCTAACAATAAATAAATATTTATAGATAAAAAAGTTAGTATTTAATGGCTTGCCTAATTCCTTTAATAGTATTAAAATATAAGTAGTTGATTTATGATAAATTTTTATCTATATTAGATGGGGGTATTCATGGCGGTAGCTGAAGCAACGCTAACTCGGGATGCGGATGTTCAGGGGGATGTTGATTTTCCCCAGGAGTTATTGGCATTTATTGATGAATGGAAGGTAAAACCAGGCAGCCTGATCATGATCCTGCATAAAACCCAGGAGACCTTTGGGTATATTTCCCGGGCGGCGGCGGAAAAACTTTCAAAAATTACGGGGATTCCCCTGGCGCGGATCTACGGGGTTATTACCTTTTATCACTTTTTCAAGACCACCAAGCCCGGAAAATACAAGATCTCCGTTTGTTTGGGAACCGCCTGTTACCTCAAGGGCGGTCAGGATCTTATCGAAGAGGCCCGGAACATCCTCGGCATAGGGGAGGGGGGGGTAACCGAAGACGGACTTTTTTCCATCGATCCCGTCCGTTGTGTGGGCTGTTGCGGCCTTGCCCCGGTTATTACCGTGGGTGGTGATACTTACGGTAAACTCAGCAAGGAACAGCTTCCGGAAATAATCGCCAAATATCAAAACAGCTAAAGAAATCTATATTTACGACGTATTTTTCACCGAGAATCCGGAGGATTTTTCGTAATGTACTTTACCTTGAGCGACCTTGTTATTGACATTACCCAAAATGCGGTTGAATCAGGGGCATCCGTGGTGGAATTGGAAATCCGGGAAACGGATAAAGAATTCCGGTTTATCCTTAAAGATAATGGCCGGGGAATGAATAAGCACGAGTTGGAATGGGCTATTGATCCCTTTGCGAGTGATGGAAATAAGCATCCCCACAGAAAGGTCGGATTAGGCATCCCCTTTCTCATTCAGACCGCGTTACAATCCGGGGGGGGATATGATTTACATTCAGAAAAAGGTACCGGAACCACGGTAACGGCATGGTTCGACCTGGCCCTGATGGATACGCCTCCGGTGGGGGATATTTCGGGTATGTTGAGGACGGTGCTGTTATTTGCCGGCCCTGAAGAAATAGGCATCCGCCGGTTTCGCCGGCATGGGGAGGGGGAATTATCCTATAAAACGAGTAAATCGGAGCTCCGGGAGGCCCTGGGGAATCTGGAAGATGCGACATCCTTGATTTTATTGGATCGGTATCTTAAATCAGTGGAAGAAGACGAAAAGAGAGAGGAGTAAGATTATGGCAAAGTTGAGCTTGGAGCAGCTGCGTCAGCTGAGGGATTCCAAGAAAAATGACCTGAGAAGGCGGGAAAGTACCGGGAAGGATATTCAGATCATCGTGGCTATGGGAACCTGCGGGATTGCCGCGGGGGCGAAAAACACCCTGGATGCGTTTATTAAAGCCGTGGACGGGGAAAATCTGGTGGACACGGTATTGATCCGCCAGAGCGGTTGCATGGGGCTTTGCAGTTCGGAGCCTACCGTGGAAGTGGTGGTTCCCGGAATGCCCGTCGTTACATACGGTACGGTGGATGCTAAAGTCGCAGGGGAAATCGTAAAAAAACATATTATCGGCCGGGAACTCCTGGATGCCCACATCCTGAACCAAGCCCCGGCGGGTGTTCGGTAAAGGGGAAATACATGGCGTATAATCATTACATCCTTACCTGCGGCGGAACCGCCTGTGAATCCAACAAGGGCGTCGAGATATACGAAAGGCTCTTGGCGGAGGCGGAAAAGCAGGGAGTTGCGGATCAGGTACAAATAGTCAAAACCGGCTGTTTTGGGTTTTGTGAGAAGGGCCCCATCGTCAAGGTGCTTCCGGAAGATTCCTTTTATGTGGAAGTCAAGCCCGAAGACGCCCCGGAGATCATCGCGGAACAGATTGTCAAAGGCCGGGAAGTATCCCGGCTCTTATACAAAACCGAGAAAAAAAGTTCCAGCGCCGTGGAGGATATCGAGTTTTACCAGAAACAGGTCCGGGTGGTCCTCAGAAACTGCGGAGCCATTAATCCGGAAAATATCGACGAATACATAGCCCGGGAAGGGTATGTTGGTCTTGAAAAGGCCCTCTTCGATTTAAAACCCGAAGAAGTGGTTGAGGAGCTTAAAAAATCCGGGCTCCGGGGCCGGGGCGGCGCGGGGTTCCCCACCTGGCTTAAATGGGATTTGACCCGTAAGGTTCAGGGGGATGTCAAATACGTGGTATGTAATGCCGACGAAGGGGATCCCGGCGCGTATATGGACCGGTCTACCATCGAAGGGGATCCCCATTCGATCATTGAGGCCATGACCATCTGCGGCAAAACCATCGGCGCCCGCCAGGGGTATGTGTATATCCGGGCGGAATATCCCCTGGCCATCAAGCGGCTTCAGATAGCCCTGGAACAAGCCAAGAATTACGGCCTTTTGGGCAAGGACATCCTGGGTTCCGGGTTTGATTTTGATATTGAAATCCGCCTCGGGGCGGGGGCTTTTGTCTGCGGGGAAGAAACGGCCCTGATCAAGTCCCTGGAGGGACAGCGGGGTATGCCCGTTCCCAAACCGCCCTTCCCCGCGGTCCAGGGCCTCTGGGCCAAGCCCACGGTGATCAACAACGTGGAGACCCTGGCCAATATCCCGGTGGTGATGACCCGGGGCGGCGACTGGCTTGCCGCCATCGGTACGGAGAAGTCCAAGGGCACCAAGGTTTTCGCCCTGACCGGGAAGGTTCAGAATTCGGGGTTGGTGGAAGTTCCCATGGGGACCACCCTCCGGGAAATTATCTTTGAAATCGGCGGCGGTATCAAAGATCAGAAAAAATTCAAGGGAGTCCAAACCGGCGGCCCCTCCGGGGGGATCCTCACCGAAAAGGTCCTGGACACCCCCATCGACTATGAAAGCCTTACCGCCATGGGCTCCATGATGGGCTCCGGGGGTATGATCGTCATGGACGAGGACGACTGTGTGGTGGACGTTGCCCGGTTCTACATGGATTTCTGTGTGGATGAATCCTGCGGTAAATGTTCCCCCTGCCGGATCGGCACCACCCAGATCCTCAATATTCTGGAAAAAATCGCCCGGGGTAACGGCGAAGAGCAAGACCTGGATAAACTTGAAAGCATCGGAAAGGCCATGACCAAGGCTTCCCTCTGTATGCTCGGCGGTTCCGCGGCAAATCCCACCCTGTCTACGGTAAAGAATTTCCGGGAGGAGTACCTGGAACACATTCGGGACAAGAAGTGCCGGTCCGGTAAGTGTAAGCACCTCGTGATCTTTGATATCAACCCGGAAAAGTGTATTGGATGCGGGCTCTGCGCCCGGCGTTGTCCCGTAAATTGTATCACCGGCGAGAAACGGCAGCCCCACACCATCGATCAGTCCAAGTGTATTAAATGCGGTGAGTGTTTTAAGAACTGTAAATTCGGCGCGGTTAACAAGAAGTAAAGGAGTAGCAATGATCAACCTGAAAATAAACGGTATTCCCCTGGAGGTGGAGGAGGGAACCACTATCCTCAATGCGGCCAAGAAGATAAATATTAAGATCCCCACCCTCTGTTATAATCCGGACCTCCCTCCCTGGGCGTCCTGCGGCATCTGCATTGTCCGCATGGAGGGCTCCCCCAAGATGGTCCGGGCCTGTACCACCCCGGTGGCGGAAAATATGAGTATCATTACCCATGATACGGAGATCATCGCGGTACGGCGTACCGTGGTGGAACTTATCCTGTCCAATCATCCCAACGACTGCCTCCAGTGTCCCCGGAACGGTAATTGCGAGCTCCAGACCCTGGCGGCGGAATTCGGTATCCGGCAGGTTCCCTACCGGAAGATATCCAGCAACCTGCCCATTGACGATTCCAATCCGGCCATCGTACTCAACCCCGAAAAATGTATCCGTTGCGGCCGCTGCGTCAAGGTCTGTCAGGAGATGCAAAATGTCTGGGCTCTGGAATTCCTTGGCCGGGGCATCAAGGGCAGGATCGCCTCCGCGGCGGACACCCCCCTGGGGGAAAGCCCCTGTATCAAGTGCGGCCAATGCGCCGCCCATTGTCCCGTGGGGGCTATCTACGAGCGGGACGATACCGTCCGGGTATGGGCCGCCCTGCAAAACGCCGATGTCCATCCGGTGGTCCAGATTGCCCCGGCGGTCCGGGTTGCCCTGGCGGAGGAATTCGGCCTGGAACCGGGGGCCCTGATAACCAAAAAGATCTACGCCGCCCTGAGGCGTCTTGGGTTCAAGACCGTTTTCGACACCAATTTTTCCGCAGACCTCACCATCATGGAAGAGGGGACGGAACTGGTGAAACGGCTCACCCAGGGGGGGGACATTCCCCTCGTCACCAGTTGCTGTCCCGCCTGGGTGGATTATATGGAAAAATACTACACCGACATAATACCGAATTTTTCCACCGCCAAATCTCCCCAGCAGATGATGGGGGCCATGATCAAGACCTATTGGGCGGGAAAAGCCGGGGTAGACCCGGATAAGATATTCTCCGTTTCGGTCATGCCCTGTACCGCTAAAAAATGGGAAACCAAGCGGAACCAGGACATGCGTTCCGCCGGCCATGGGGATGATGTGGATATTTCCATCACTACCCGGGAATTGGCCCGGATGATCAAACAAGCGGGGATTGAGCTCCTCAAACTAGAGGATGAGGAAGCGGATAACCCCCTGGGCCCCTATACCGGGGCGGGTACCATCTTCGGGGTTACCGGGGGGGTTATGGAGGCCGCGGTGCGGAGCGCCTATTTCCTGGTGACCAAAAAAGAATTGGGGGACGTCAATTTCCTCCCCGTGCGGGGCCTTGAGGGGGTCAAGGAAGCGGAGGTGGATTTCCAAAACGGCACCAAGATCCGTATCGCCGTGGCCCATCAAATGGGTAATATCGCCGCGGTTTTGGACCGGATCCGGTCTGCCCGGAACGCGGGGCAGGAACCTCCCTACCACTTTGTGGAGGTTATGGCCTGCCGGGGAGGCTGTATAGGCGGGGGCGGACAGCCCTATGGTTGTACCGATGAGATCCGTTCCAAACGCATCGCGGGGCTCTATCAGGACGACAAGATATCACCCTACCGCTGTTCCCATCAGAACCCCAACATTAAAGGGGTCTATGATGAATTCCTGGGGGAACCCACCGGTCATAAGGCCCATGAGCTGCTCCATACCAAATACGAAGAACGGCCCCTGTATCTAAAATAATCCGGAATCATCTTTTTGCGGGCCGGGGCCGGGAAGCAGCGCTTTCCGGCCCCGGTTTTTGTTCCCCAATGGGGGAAGCCCCCGTTTCCGCCCCCCGGTAGCGGAGAGCTACCGAACCCGCCGGCGCGGAGGATGCTCCGGGACGGGGAGGTTCATTTTTTTCGGGATTTTTTTGTAACGGCCCCTGAAATTTCCGAGGTGATGTCCCCGAGACGTGCCCGGGCTTCCCGGCTTTTATTTTGGGACTCCTGGTGCCGGGACGCGTTGAGGGCTGTTTCCGCTTCTCCAATAATATTCCCGGCGGTTTCCAGTTTCCGGGTAAGGGCGTCAAAATCTGCCTCAACCTTATCCAGGTCTTTTGCCATATTCAGGGTCTTTTCGGTAGCGGAAAGGGCGTTTTGCGCCTCCGAGAGGAGCCGCGCGGCTTCTTCCCTGGCCCGGACCGCCCCCAGCCTGCCGTCGTTCCGGGCCTTTTCCGCGGCGTCTATAGCTTCTTGGGACAGGAGTTTTGCCTCGTCATACCGTTTGGAATCCGCCGATACCCGCATTTGGGTAAGGGCGTTCTTCGCCCGGATCAAAGAATCTTCCCCATAGAGGACCGCATCGGGGTCATTTTCCGCCCGGGTAACCGCCGCCGCGGCCTTTTCCATTTCTTCTGTGGGGGGTTTGGCGCACCCCACCAATAGGAGGGCGATTATCATACTAGCCCCTATAAAAACTGCTCTTCTCTGCCCCATGACTCCTCCTGAAATTACCGGATAGGTGGTTTTTCAATAGCTCTGGTATTTTGAAAAACCGTTTAAGTGGTCAGTTTCAAAACCCGGCGGGGAGCCGGCGGGACTTTGCCCCGGCCATCGCGATTTTTGTATGAACATACAAAAATCAACCAACCCCCCAGAGGGCTCCTCAGATGTACCGGACCCAATGAAACCGGCTTGGAAACACCGGTCTAAAACCCGTCCTTTTTCTTAAATCCAAGATTCCGGTTTCACCAATTAATAATTTGAAACTACCTTAAATATATATCATATAATATAATCATAAATATGTTATTTTTGGTACCGGGTTATAACGTATGGTGATTTATTTTACCAAAAAGTTAAAAATCATACGGTTTTTTATTTCCCTGGGGACGGCCCTCTTGTGTACCCTGGGGATGAGTAAACTTCTTTCGGGGCCGCGGCTTGGTCCGTATTATGATTTTCTCACGGAACACCGCCGGCCTCCACCGGTTTCCGGTGAAATAGCCCTGATAGAAACCGAAACCGGTACGGCCGATCCCCAAAGGGATTTTTTCACCCAATATTTTATTGAGCCCGAGACGGCGGCTTCGGTCTTGATGACCTTAACCGAAACGGAAGCGTCGGTTTTGATCATCCAGGTTCCGGTGGTGGGCCTTTCCTCCGGGGGGGTGAGAAGCGCGGCGGAACTGGTCTTCCGTTTTGATGAGGAATTCGGTTTGTTAAAAGGGAATATCCTGAACCTTTTTGAGGCCATCCGTATCGGTTCCATCCCCCCTTCGGAGGCCCCGGCCTACGTGGGGGAACTGGTAAATCTTACCGAACAGGGAAAGGATCGGCTCTTGTCTTCGTTTGTACCGCAGGAGGAAACCGGGGCTTTTGAAAAAGCCGCCGCCGTTTTTGGCCGGGCCTGGAAAACCGGCGGCGCCGGGTATTTTAAACCCAAGCCCGATTCTGACGGGGTGCTGCGGCGTATGGCCCCGGTCCTTTTAGGGGAAGGAGTATATGGGGAACACCCGGTGTATACCGCCCTCAAGGAACGGTACCAAAAGACGGATATGGAATACACCGAAGACGGGCCTATCCTCCGGCTGGTAAAATTCCGGGACGGGGAATCCATCGTTTTTCCCTTGGACGATGAGGGGGCATTCCTGATTGAAAAGCCGGGGAAAAATCAGGATTTTAACCGGGCACCCCTGAGCCTGATCCTGGGGTACGAGGAAGCGGATAAAGAACTCTACCGGCTCCTCGCCGCCGCGGCTTCCCTGGGGGTTTATGGGGGATTAGACCCGGAGAAGTATCCGCCGGTTCTTTATGAATATGCCCATTCCCTCCGGGAGGAGTTGCTCCGGGAGCCGGATGAAGAAAAAAAACGCCGCTGGATCGAAGGCCGGGAAGCGTATTTTATTTCCCTGGAAGATTTCTGTTACGGTCCCGGGGAAATGACCCTGGTTTCGGGGTATGAAGAACGCATCGCCTCCAAAACTCTGGATGAAGCGGAAAGCCGGCGGCTGCGGGACCTGCGGGATGGACTCATCAGGACCTTTCGGGATATCAGGGAAAAATATAACGCCCTGGTGGAAACGCGGATCTCCCTGAAATCCCTGCTTTATGGTTCCTTTTGTATTTTAGGACCCGGTAACGGGGGGGGCGCCCAGAGCCCCACGGAAGCCGAAGCCTCCGCCATCCTCGCCAACAGCCTCCTTTCAGGCAGCGTTATACGGGCTGTCCCGGACCGCTACGTCCTGTTCTGGTCCCTGGTTTCCGCTCTTACCCTCTGTTTTTGCCTGGTCAGATTCGCCCCGATCCTCTCCTTGGGGATAGGTTTTTTTTTCAGCCTGCTCATCGGGTTGATCTTTTCCGGGAGTTTCCTTCTGAGCGCCCGTTGGATAGACCCCTTCATCCCCTTGACGGCGGCCCTGGGGGCTGCGGTCTCATCAACCCTGGTTATCCTCATCATAAACCGCCGTTTTGCGGGCCTGGTCCGTCAGATTTACGGAGGCTCCCTAACCCCGGCCTATCTCAAGGCCCTGTTCCGGTCCGGAGAATCCCCGGCATTAGGGCCCGTGGTGGTCCCCGCCGCGGTAATCGCCGTAAGAAACGACCCTTTGGCATCCCTGGAAAATCAGGGGGACCCCCGGGAAGCCGCCCGGAACGGGGCCGCCTTTCGGGAAGAGCTTGCCCGGTGGTGTATAAAGGCCGGGGGAATTATGGCGGGATGGGAGGGGAATACGGCGTTGATTGCCTTTGGTTCCCCCCCGGAACGGACGATCCTAAAGCCCCGGGGGAGGCACTCCTCCGGCGGGGAGCCGTTGAACCCGGTGGTCCAGGCGCTGAAGTTTCTCGATGCGCTTTTGAGGGGTTCCCCGCGGGGAGGGGCCTGGTATTTCGGCATTGATGTTGGGGAATGCGGGTTTGTTCCCGTCTCCGGTTCAGGTTACCAGGTCTACGGCCCTCCCGTAGCCTGCTCCCGGCTTCTTTCCAAATTTGCCCCCCGCTATCATGTCCCCATCCTGGTTACCAAGGCGGTTCAAGAAAAAGCCGGTTCCATCCCGGTACGGGCGATCCGGATCCCCGTCGGTACAAAAGGTTCCCGGATCTTCTATACTTTGTTGATCCCGCCCCCATAGGGGGTTTCCTGCCCCCGAAGCGGGCAGGCGGGCGGAAGGGCGGCTCTCTCCTTCGCCTGTCCCTGGTGGGCGAAGGAGAGAGCCGTACATTCCCAGGGGGCCGCCCGCCGGGGGCAGAACCTCCCCCTGGGGGGCGGAACATGAGCCGAGACTCTCGGAAGCAGACCCCTATGGGGGCGGTCGAAGGGGGGAGGCGCGCGTTCTAAGGGGGCCGCCTAGCGGGGGCATAAAACTCACTGGTGGATGGCGGGGGAAATAACGGAAGCTCCGGAAGCTTTGCGTATAGAGGCAGGGCCCCTATACGCAAAGCCGTTTAAAATTCATCCGGAGAACCAACATACCCCAGAGGAGATCTCTGGGGGTGTTGATCTTGTTTTTTTAAATAGATCTTTTTAAATATATATGTAGCGGTTCGCCACATTTTATAAATATAAAAGGCCCGGATTATGGTGGTAGGCATTTCTTTAAACAATTCCTCAGGGATGGTGCGGATCCTTCCCTGGAGGGTGTTGTTTTCGGAGAGGGTAAAAGTTATTTCAATGCCATTCATCCAGTTTTTACACCGCATATTTTCTGTACTCACTATCCATGAACCAATTACCATTTTCCGTTCCTTGTTTTAAAGTCATTTTGAGTATGGGCCGAATTTTTTTTATCGTATTGTAGTTTTTTATATAAAAAAGGATTAATTATTAAGAAGCTAAAAGTTTTTAAAAAAAACGGCTGTCTCAAATTCAGCGAAATTTTGGATCAAGTACACGTTTTGAAACGGTCCCAGTCCTAAAGACCCTAAGCGGAATCTTGGTCCGGGGAGAATTGGGCGGTGTACAGTTCCGAATAAAGCCCCCCCTGGGCTATAAGGTCCGCATGGCGGCCCTGCTGCCGGATGCCCACATCATCGATCACCACAATGTGGTCCGCGTTGCGGATGGTGGAAAGCCGGTGGGCGATGACCAGGGTGGTCCGCCCCCGGGAAAGCTCCTCCAGGGCGTGTTGTATCTTGCGTTCCGTGGCGGAATCCAGGGCGGACGTGGCCTCATCCAGGATCAAAATCGGGGGGTTTTTAAGGAAGATCCGGGCGATGCTTATCCGCTGTTTCTGGCCCCCCGAAAGTTTAATCCCCCGTTCCCCCACCACACTGTCGTAACCCGCAGGCATTTTTATGATATCGTCGTGGATCTCCGCCCGCCGGGCCGCCCGGATGATTTCTTCCCGATCCGCATCGAGACGTCCGTACCGTATATTATCTTCTATGGTCCCGGCAAAAAGGAATATATCCTGCTGGACGATACCGATGTTTTTCCGTAACGATTCCAGGGTAACATCCCGGATATCCCTCCCGTCGATGGTGATACTCCCCTCCCGGATTTCATAAAACCGGGGCAGAAGGTGGCACAGGGTTGTTTTGCCACCCCCCGAAGGACCTACCAGGGCCAGGGTGGTCCCCTCGGGAATAAAAAGGTTGATATGCTCCAATACCCGTACATCGTGGTTATATGAAAAGGTTACGTCCCGGTATGCGATACGCCCCCTGATTCCTTCCAGGGTCAAGGCGCCGGGTTTGTCTTTTATATCCGGTTCAATACGCATGATATCCACAAAACGGCCGAATCCGGCCATGCCCGTAGTGTACTGTTCCACAAAATTAGCCAGCCTTCTGATGGGCTGAAGAAAGGCCGCCACAAAAAGATTACAGGTGATGAGTTCCGCCAGGGTCATTTTATGCTGCATGATCAAAACCCCTCCGGCGGCGATCACCGCCACGTTGAGGATATGGATCATCAATTCGAGCCTGCTGTTAAAAAGGGCCATGGATTTATAGTAAGTCCTTTTGGCGGATTTAAACTGTTCATTCCCTTGGATAAATTTTTCTATTTCATGGACTTCGTTGGTAAAGGCCTTGGCGACCCGGGCGCCGGAGATGCTTGATTCCAGGGAAGCGTTTATCTCCGCGGTCCGTTCCTTTACTTTTCCGGATGCCCGGAACATATTGCCCCGGGATATGATCGTGTGAATCACCATAAGGGGGATCATGATAAAAAGAACCAGGGCCATCTCCCACCGTATGGAAAGGATAAGGAAAAACGAACCCAGGAGGGTAAGAAAGGAGATAAAAAGATCCTCCGGGCCGTGATGGGCCAGTTCGGTTACGTCAAAAAGATCGCTGGTTACCCGGGACATAATATGACCGGTCCGGTGGTTGTCATAAAATGAAAAGGGCAGTTTCTGGAGGTGGTTAAACAGATCCCGCCGCATATCCGCTTCGATATACGCCCCCACCGTATGGCCCCAGTAGGTAACAAAATAGGAAAATCCGGTACGTACTATATAAAGTAAAACCATGAGGATGATCATGATAAAAAAGAAACGGTAAAGCTCCGTGGGGAGGAACCGCTCAATGGTAAATTTGGTCATCATAGGGAATACCAGATCTACCCCGGCAATCAGGGCCGCGCAGAACATATCCGCGGCAAAAAGTTTCCAGTGGGGCCGGTAATAGGCGGCAAAGAGGGATAGGGCGGACTTGTTACGGAAATTCTTTGCGGTCATAACCTCAATATACGCTATTTTAGGGATAATGAACCAGTATACGGAATTTTAAAATCGCCCCATTACCACACCCGGACAAAACTCATCCCTCGCTGTCAAACACGGTTTTTCCCAGGGAGGAAGCCCTGCCGTCCAGGGAAGAACGGTACTTTTGCAGGGCCTCCTTTTCCCGGGCGAGTTCGGTAAAGGTGTAGACCGGGTTTCCCCCGTCGTCCAAATCCACCTCGGGAACCGCATAGGACCCCAGTTCCTTGATGATCCGGTCCTCCGCAGCGGCCAGGTTTTTGGGGCGGCATTCGGGAATATTCGGGGCGAGATCCCCGGGCTTTACCCTCCGGGGTTCTTCCCAGATCCGGCCGTAACCGGTCTTTCGCAGGTTTTCAAATTTGATAGCCTCGTTTTCCTCCCGCATCTTCAGGTGCCGGATGCCGGGGATGAGCCAAAAGAGGAAGGAGAAGATCAGGGGAATCAAACCCAAACCGATGGTGATGAAGGACAGGGGATTGGAAAGGAGATGTGAAAAAAACACATAGGCCACCGCATAAAGATAGGGACCGGCGCTTGGTTGCGTCTGGAACACCGGGGCGCCGACATTTAGGGCATTGAAGAGAAAATACGTTCCAAAGGCCAAATTAACCCCGTTTATGACGCCGAACCAGGAATTCATACTTTTTTTATTTGATGAAAAGGACTTTAATCGTTTAATAATAGCCGATATTCCGGAAAAGGAACGATCCTGTCCATCCGCCCGGAGCAGCAGGGGATCAAAACGGTATACCACCGTCCCTTCCCCGGTCGCCTCGGGGAGGCCGCCGAATTCGGCGCAGCAGGAGAGGATCGCCCCATCGGCCTTTTCCGGGGGAAGCCCGGTAAGGGTCATAAATTCGGGCAGGGAAATTACCCCCCCATGGGCCTGGATATAGGCAATAAGGGACCGTTTTTCCCGGGAAGGCCAATCCCCGTTGGGATCCTCATCACCGAATACGAAAGAAAAGATGGCCTTATAGAGGGGCCTGCCCTTGGGTTTTACCTGCCGGTTTCCGTGATACCGCCCGTCCAGGGATTTAGTTAACTCCGAGTAAAACCATATTCTGACAATCAGGTTGAAAATTTGGGAGGCAAAATACATCCCTCCCAAACCGTTTCCCCGGCGGGAAGAACGGTTGTCGGAATTGGAAGAACTGCCGGCCACGGAAATAACCAGGGACGCCAGGGCAATGAGCATAAAAAGGACAAAATACCCCAGGAGCATCCCCATGATCCACACCTTAAAAATCCAAATGCCGGCGATTTTGATCCCTTTTTTTATTTTTTCTATCGCCCTGGTCAGGTTCCGGCGGAAACCGTGATATTTACTGACAAACCCATGGGGAAAAGAATAGAGAATTTCACCGGATTCGGTCACCTGCAGCCGGGCCCGGTATTCATCCGCCGCCGCGCTTACCAACTCCCGGACTGAATCCAGGGGCAGGGCTGTTTTTGCGGTGATATCCGCGATGGTGGCCCCATTCCGTTGTTTTTTAAAGGCCGCCACTACCTTTTGGTAGGCCGCATTGTTTTTTTTCCGTTCCCCTATAGTTCCCAACTACAACTCCTTAACGTTTTTTCCCAATATCATGGCGTGTTTTTCCAGAATTGAGGCAATAGTAATACCCCTAAAGTAATTATTTATTAAATCGGCCGCCTCTTTCCATATAGAATGGGTAAGGCAATACCCGATTCTTTCACAATCCTCCCGGCTTTTATCGCAATAATTAAGGTCCAAATCTTCCCCGGCGGCGTCCAGAATCGCTTTGATGGTCAATTTGTCCAGCGGTTGGGCAAAATAAAAGCCGCCCCCAGGCCCCCTTACGGAGGTAACGATCCCCGCCTTTTTTAATCTAAAGAAAATTTGTTCCAAAAACACCGATGAAATATTCTCCTGTTCTGACAAATTGTTGATAGATACAGGGGACCCATCTTTTCCAAGCCGTGCTAAGGCCAGAGATGCCCGAAGCGCGTACCTGCCCCGAGTGGTAATCCTCATAAAACCCCCTTTTTCCGGATCCGCTTTCAAAATACGATTGTCCCCGGTCCCTGGCTTACTCCCTTGAAACTCAGCTCCGGAACAATGCGTTTTTTCTGAAAACGTCTCCTCTTTTCATCCAGGGGTCTGGCCCCACCCCAATCTCACCCCTTATGCGGGTAAAATTGGAACGGCTAAAAAAGGTATCATCCACACAAGGATGATAGTAGACCCCATCGTGAAAGAATTTCCTTACGGACGAACCTCATAACCAGATAAGACCTACAAGATACCCCGGAGTTTACCCGGAGAAGTTGATAAAATCTGACGAACATAATAATATATTTTCTCAAAAAAGTAAAATATCCAATAAAAAAAACGTAAAAAAAACCTTGTCCGCAAGAGAAAAAAGGGAAAAAAGACCTGTCGCCCTGGTTGGTGAACCTCCGGTTGTGAATAAATCAGGTTCCCGAATAAAAAGTAAATAATCCTGCCCTGATTTACCGTTGACAGTTCCTTTAGGTCCGTAGTATTCTAGATGTTGAAAATCCTGAGTTTTCTCGGGAATTACCGAATAAAAGGCCGAAATACGGCAAGGAGATTGATTATGGCTCAGGCCAGTAAAAATGCCCGTACATCCAGTTCAACCCAGAAATTTTTTTGTTCCTGTGGTGGTGAAATTAAAATGAAGACCCTTTTTGAGGCGGGAAAAGTAAAAAATGTCGCCGAATGTGAAAAATGCAAACGTACCGAACGGCGTCCTTCGGATTTTAAATGAAATTGGGGGGTCCGAAGGGTTTAAAAAACTTTCTCGGATGGTTTTAGCGCGCTATTTGTATGCCGTTTCTATGGAACGGGAGTAAATGCGAAGGATGCGGGAGACAACTAAGTCCCCGGGCATCCCCTGTCTTTGTGGTTTTTAGACATAAAAGAATCTTGACGGGCATGAGCCTGTATAACCTTTCTCTAAAGAAGGGTGGAATAAATTTTGTATTATGGGGGTTTTCCTTTGGCAGGTAAACGTAATTCCGCCGAAAAACGTCATCGGCAGAGTGAGGAACGCCGTCTTCGGAATAAGGCGGTAAAGAGTGCGGTCCGGACCAGCGCAAAGAAATTTGTGATCCTGGCCAGAAAAAAAGAGATTGGTGAAGCGGAAGCGGCTCTAAAGGATATGATAAAAAAAATAGACACCGCTGCCCGGAAAGGCATCATAAAAAAGAACGCGGCGGCCCGAAAAAAATCACGGATGCAGCGTCTTTATAATTCCCTTAAAGAGGCTTGATAAAACAAGAAATATCGGTTGAGATAAAGCCCGCCTGCCCGAAGGCTTTGTTTTAATAAGGATATATGGTGGATAAGAAAGTAACCAAAGCTGATATTATAGATTCCATATATGAAAAAACCGGCATGAGTCGAAAGGAAATTCGTTCGGTTGTCGATCTTTTTATAGAGGATATAAAAGACGCTCTGATTAACCGGCGGATCATAGAATTGCGGGGGTTCGGGACCTTTGAGATCCGGGTCAGAAAGGGCCGGCAAAAGGCACGAAACCCCAAGACCGGCGAGTTGGTTTCGGTTATTTCCCATGGCATCGCCGCCTTTAGACCGGGCAGGGAATTAAAACAGGATGTATGGAATGTGGTGGAATCGTCCCATACAGACGGCAGTGATCCATGACCCTGTTTAAAGGCCGGAAGCGATGGAGCCGGTTCCTGCTCTCCCTTTCCGCTGTATTGACGGCTTCCTTGTTATTTGCCGCTTCTTTTCCCAATATACTGGTTTCCCAGGGTATACCGTTGCTCGCCTGGATAGCCTACATTCCCCTGTTTTGGCTTTTATATCAGGTTAGTCTGGGGGCATCGGTCTTTTGGGGGGGCCTCTACGGGTACGCGGCATACGGTTTATTTAATTATTGGTTAAGTGTTTTCCATCCCCTGGCGGGGCTCATCGTGGGCCTTATCTACCTTGTTTTCTTCGCGGTCCTCTTTCCCCTGCTCAAAACGGCGCTCCTCCTTTTTCCCCGGCGGGGGTATCTGGTGCAATGGCTCATCTGGATAGCCTATGAATATCTCCGTACCCAGGGGTTTTTGGGATACCCCTACGGGATAACCGGATATTCCCAGTGGACCCTGCTTCCGGTGATCCAAATCGCCAATATCTTCGGCGTGTGGGGGGTCTCCGCCCTGGTGATTTTCCCTTCGGTCTATATGGCCGCGGCGCTGAAGGGGGTTTTGTCCTATAAAGCGTTGAAGGGAACCCCCGATGATTTTTTTCGCCGGGAACCGGCGGCCCCGATTATATGGTTTATTGCCCTGGCCGTTGCGTTGGGTTACGGGTTTATCTCCCCGGTGGATTATACGGAGGTGCCCGCCGCCCGGATCGCCCTGGTTCAGCATAATACCGATCCCTGGCGGGGCGATATGGAGGATTACCGGCAGAATTTCCGGGTCTTAAAGCGCCTCTCCCAGGAGGCCCTGGCCGGGGAGCCCAAACCGGATCTGGTGGTCTGGTCCGAAACGGCCTTTGTCCCCCGGATCTACTGGCACGAGACCTACCGGGATGATCAGGAGTCCTATGCCCTGGTTAAGGAGCTGATGGACTACCTTAAGGCTCAGGAAGTGCCCTTTGTCATTGGAAACGACGATGCCCGGAGGGAGGTGAATAGTAACGGCCAGTGGGAGCGGGTGGACTATAACGCGGTGATGCTTTTTAACCGGGGTGAAATAGCGGGGTTGTACCGAAAACTCCACCTGGTACCCTTTACGGAACATTTCCCCTATGAAAAACAGCTCCCCTGGGTGTATAATGCCCTGAAAAATGCGGATACCCATTTCTGGAAAAAGGGAAAGGAGGCGACGGTTTTTTCGATTAACGGCCTCAAATTTTCAAGCCCCATCTGTTTTGAGGATACCTTTGGGTATCTTTCCCGGGAATTCGTAAAAAACGGCGCGGAGTTTATCGTCAACCTTTCCAACGACGCCTGGTCAAAGAGCCTCCCCGCCCAGATGCAGCACCTGTCCATGGCGGTATTCCGGGCGGTGGAAAACCGCTGTTCCATGGTCCGATCCACCGCGTCGGGCCAAACCTGCGGGATAGACCCAAACGGCAAGATCCTCGCCATGGCGGAACCCTTTGTCGAAACCCAGCTTACCGTGGAGATTCCCCTGGTAAAACCGGATTCGTTGTACGCCAAATATGGGGATTTTTTTGCCCGTATTTGTACCGCCGCCGCTGTTATTATCTTGATAGTGGGCACAGGAGGGCATATAATAAAAAAAATGTTGAAAGGAAGGAAGCAATGAATACCCGTAAAAAGATACTCATCGTGGATGATGAGCAGATAAATCTTGATTTTTTTGAGGTGATGCTTTCTAAACTTGGATTTATCGTGGAAAAAGCTTCCGATGGGGTGGAAGCCCTGGAACGGGTTAAACGGTTTTATCCGGATCTGATTATGCTTGATAATATTATGCCCCGGATGTCCGGATGGGAGGTCACCAGGATCTTAAAAAACGATCCGAAATTCCGGGAAATTCCCATTATCATGTTTTCGGCCCTGGATGATGTTAAGGATAAAGTGGAGGGTTTTGAGTTGGGGGTGGATGATTATATCACCAAACCCTATAATTTTTCCGAGGTCCTCGCCAGGATTCGGGCGGTACTGCGGAACCGGGAGCTTTTTGGGCAGATTGTGGTCCGGGAATCCCGGTTAAACTCAGCGGAAGAGTTCAGTTTATCCATAAAAAAGGATGTGGCGGATTTCGTTAAAAGCATGGATGAATTGGACGCGGTCATTATCCAGGTTTCCCGGACCGAAGAAGTGATCGATCAAAATACCCTGCCCCGTCTTCTGGATATGATTAGGGAAAAGTCCCGGGCGGTACGGAAACATATTGCCGTATTGGACGCCCGTATAGAACGGACCATATTAGAATGGGAAGGGTTGAAGAAAAACGAGATAGGCCTTAAGGTATTGGAAAATCAGATCCGGGGTTCCTTACGGGAGGAGTAAAGAGTATTATGGATGGAAAAAAAAGCGCCGGTTCTCCTACCGTGGTTTTTGGAAATACGACAAATTTTAATGGGTTCCTGCGGTTTAAGGAAACCCTGTGTATCCAGGGTAAATTTAAGGGAACCATAGAAGCTACCGGGGCGCTTATTGTGGATAAGGGAGCCGTGGTTGAGGCGGATCATATTTCGGTTACCTCATTGATCGTTTACGGAACCGTGATAGGGGCGGTAAATGCCATGGATAAAATAGATATGTTTCCCGGGGCGGAGGTCCGGGTGGATGTCAGCGCCGCCCGGCTGAGGATCGCCGACGGGGTTCTTTTTGAGGGGCATTGCGGTATGACGGGGCTTGAGAAGGAAGTGGATATCTTTTCCCGGCCCACCGAAGATATAAAGGCGGAGTTGCAGCGGGGTAATGGCGAGTACTGAAGCAGTGGAGCTGATTCAAACATTGTCCTCCGGGTCCCTTTTTTTTGCCGCTGCCGAATCCTGTACCGCGGGACTGGTGGCGGATCTGATCGCCCAGGTTCCGGGGGCTTCCCGGGTGTTTTGGGGTTCCTTTGTCTGTTACTCCATAGAAGCGAAACAGCGTATGTTGGGGGTAGACCGGGGGCTTATCCTGAAATATGGGGCGGTAAGCAGGGAAACGGCCTGCGCCATGGCGGAGGCCGCCCTGATACGGAGCGGAGCGGATATAGCGGCGGCGGTTACGGGTCTGGCGGGGCCCGATGGTGACGGTTCTTCCGTACCGGTGGGTACGGTATGGATAGGGACAGCTCTCCGGGGCGGCCAAAGCCGGGCTTCGGTATTTCATTATACCGGTTCCCGGAATGAGGTGCGTTTAGCCGCGGCCCTGGATACCCTTAGGGAATCGAACCGGAGCCTTCAGAAAGCGCAAGGAATATCTTGACAGGAAAGGATGGAACGTGTACATTTAAGGTAGCTGGTATGTTGAACAAGATCGTTTTCATTAGTATGGGTTAATGTATTGTTGCTTAGACAAACAAGTAGTCCTTTCAATTGTTAAGAAATAATCTAACAGGAAACAAACCCGTTGAAAATACGCGGTATATGGTATCCCATCTTTTCTCGTGCGGTACAATCGAGAATGTAAAATATAGAAACGGAGTTTATCCATGGCAATCGTAAAAAGGCGTCGAGATTCAAAAGTCATAGAAACCGAAGAATCCGGCAATTTTGGACAAGGAGAACTGACTATGACCGATTCCTATGGTGGTGAAGAAGGATCATCGCCGGTTAGCCCGAATAACGAGGCGGGGTTTGAAACGGAACGGGGGGAAGAATCCGGGGAGGGATCCCTGGATCAAAACCGTCCGGGGGATTATTTGGAGGGTGAATATTCAGGAACGGAAGATCCGGGGGATGAATATTCCGGGGAAAGACCCAATGGAAAAGCGGTAATTGTCCGGGCGCGGTCTAAGCGGAACGGGACCTACCGGGAAAACCGGGGTAAAAATGGTTACCGGGGTTCCCCGGCCGCCGCGCCGCCGAACCCGGTCCCGTCGGGTCAGCCCCTCTCGGTTTCTGCCGGGGGAGGCTCGCCGGCATCGGCCCTTCCCCTGTCGGCGATTCCGAAAAACCTTCCTTCTATGCCGGATATTTACGGTAAACCGGAACCCCGCCTAGATCAGGATAACGGCAAGCCCCGGCTTTCAATTAATGAACTGATCCGGCTCAACATGATGGATCTCCGGGAATTGGCGGCTTCCTACAATATCTCCCATGAGGATATGGTGGCTTTAAAAAAACAGGAGATCATATTCTCCATTCTTAAAGCCCACACCGAGCGGGGGGGGATCATCTACGCCTACGGCTCCTTGGAAATCCTCCCCGATGGGTACGGGTTCCTCAGGAGCCCCCAGAATTCCTATCTCCCCGGCCCGGACGACATCTACATCAGTCCCAGCCAGATCCGGCTCTTTGCCCTGAAAACCGGTGATACCGTCTACGGCCAGATCCGCAGCCCCAAGGAGCAGGAGCGGTTTTTCGCCATGCTCCGGGTGGAAACGGTGAATTACGACGATCCCACGGTGGCCCAGAACCGGATCCCCTTCGACAACCTGACCCCCCTCTACCCGGATGAAAAACTCGATCTGGAAACCCTCACCGAGGGGATCTCCGAGCGGATCATCAACCTCTTCTGCCCCATCGGTAAGGGTCAGCGGGCCCTCATCGTAGCCCCCCCCCGGACGGGGAAAACCATCATGATGCAGAAGATCGCCAACGCCATTACCAAAAACCACCCCGAGGTCTACCTCATCGTACTCCTCATCGACGAGCGCCCCGAGGAGGTTACCGACATGGAGCGGACCGTCCGGGCGGAGGTGATCTCCTCTACCTTTGACGAGCAGGCCACCCGGCACGGCCAGGTTACCGAGATGGTCCTGGAAAAGGCCAAACGCCTGGTGGAACACAAAAAGGACGTGGTGATCCTCCTGGATTCCATTACCCGCCTGGCCCGGGCCTATAACCAGACCGTCCCCACCTCGGGGAAGATCCTCTCCGGCGGTGTTGACTCCAACGCCCTCCACAAGCCCAAGCGCTTTTTCGGGGCCGCCCGGAACATCGAGGAGGGGGGGAGCCTCACCATCATCTCCACCGCCCTCATCGAGACCGGCAGCCGTATGGACGAGGTTATTTTTGAAGAGTTTAAGGGTACCGGTAACCTGGAGATCGACCTGGACCGGCGGATCAGCGACCGCAGGCTTTTCCCGGCGATCAACATCAAAAAGTCCGGCACCCGGAAGGAGGAACTCCTCCTCACTGAAGAGGAACTTCAAAAGATCTGGATTCTCCGAAAGGTCATCAACCCCATGGACGATATCGAGATCATCGAACTTCTGGTTGACAAAATGAAAAAAACCAAGAATAATGAAGCGTTCCTCAGATCGATGAACACCGGTTCCGCCGGCATGGATTAATGAATTTCCGGGAGGTTTATTTTATAGATGAAAGAAAAAATTCATCCTAAATACGAGGCGACCAAGATTACCTGTGCCTGCGGGAACGTGATCGAAACCCGTTCCACCGTCAAGGATCTCAAGGTTGAAATTTGTTCCGCCTGCCATCCTTTTTTTACGGGTAAGCAGAAACTGGTGGATACCGCCGGCCGGATTGAACGGTTCCGCAAGAAATACAATATCAAAGAGTAACCCCGTATTAGGGCCGTGTAAAGGTATAACAAAGGGGCGGTTTTTTCCCCCGAAAATCCTCATCCTCCATAAGGGCCGAGAGGTCCGTAATTTTCCATTCGGGAAATTCCTTGGGATCGAGGTGAAAGTGCCGGACATTAACGCTGAACCAGAGTTTTCCCCCGGCTTTAAGCAGGGAAAGACATTGAGAAATAAGGGATTTATGGTCCCGTTTGATATCCAGGGCGGCGGTCATCTTTTTTGAGTTGGAAAAAGCCGGGGGATCCAGGATGATGATGTCCCAGGAAAGTCCCGCCTTTAGCGCGGCGTCAAGAAAGGGGAGGGCATCGGCCCGGATGAGCCGATAGGGATCGCCCCGGTCCCGGGGATGTTTCCGGGCGGTAAGACGCTCCGGAGGGACCGGAAGGGCCTTAAAACGGTTTAACCCAAAGTTCACCGCCGCCCATTCCAGGTAGGACCGGGACATATCCACCGAATCGACCGCCGCCGCGCCCCCGGCGGCGGCGCAAACCGAAAAGGCCCCGGTATAACAAAACAGGTTGAGCAGGGTTTTCCCGGCCGCTTCGGAGCGGATCCGGCTCCGCATCTGACGGCGGTCAGGGAAAAACCCCGTGTCCAGGTAATCCGAAAGGTTCACCCGGAAGGTCAAGTCCCCTTCCCGGATATCCCTCAGAAAGTTTTGCCGCCCCATCCGCCGGTATTGGGTTTTTCCCCGCTGGTGTTCCCGGTATTTAAGAAAAACCCGCTCTCGGGGAATCTCCAGGGCATCGGAAATTGCCCCGGTCATAACCGTAAGCCATACCGCTTCCTCCGCCGGGTCCTTATCGTAGGGCCGTTTGTAGAAGGCCCCGGAGACCGCGTCGCCGTAGAGATCCAACACCAGGGGAATTTCAGGTATGTCCCGGTCATAGAGCCGGAACACATCGGTTCCGGTCCGTTTTGCCCATTTTTTAAGGTGGCGGTACCTTTTTTTTATCCGGTTGTGGAGCATCTCCCCCTGGGAGCCGGTCTTTAGCTCACCGGGATTTTTTGCCATTCCTTTCTTCCGTGCGGTTGGCCTGCATGGTTACACAAAGCAGGGCGTACCCCGAGGACAGGTCCTCCTTTTGGACTATCACCTGATCGGGAACCTTGAGTTTTACATTGGTAAAATTCCAGATCCCCACGATTCCCGCGTTCACCAGCATATCCGTTGTCTCCTGGGCAAAGCCGGAGGGTACGGTGAGGATGGCGACCTTGACGCCGAAATTACGGATCTGAATACCCATGGTTTCCACATCCAATACGGGTACTCCGTGTACGGTGGTCCCTATTTTTTCATGATTTTTATCAAAAGCGGCCATAATGTTTAATCCATGAAACTGGAATTCCTGGTATCCCATCAGGGCGGTTCCCAAATTTCCCACCCCAATCAGTACCGCGTCCTGGGGAACGTTCCAGCCGAGGAACTTTTCAATGGCGGTAATCAACGCCTCCAGAGGGTAGCCTTTTTTCGGTTTACCGATGATACCGGTAATGGCCAGATCCTTACGAACCTGAATAGGCTCCAGGTTTAATTCCTGGGCGATTAAGGTCCCTGAAATAAATTCGCCCCCCTCATGCTGATATTGCCGGATGGTATGTAAATACGAGGGTAACCGGCGTACGGAGGGGGCGGCGGAAATCTTAATTTTTGCCACAATAATTCCTTATAATGAGCCTTTTCCCAAACTGAAATTTTGAGAAAACCTTTTTCCATTTTAGATTATCTCTCGATAAAAATCAATCGATAGACCGGTTTTAAGACCCGGCCGGTTTTGAAACCGGCATTAAGAAAAAGCCTCAGGGTTAATAGGTTTGTTCGGACACCGCGGTTTCCGAATAAATTCCGGTCAAAAATGTTCTTTGTCCCGGGTCCGGGGATTGTCAGGATCGCCATAATTGTTCAAAATAATAAAGGCGGTTTCAAAACCAACCGGGTTTTGGGACCCGGTCATTTCCTTTCAGGGATGGGTAATCGAAAGGCCCCCAGGGAGCATAGAGTGTGTCGCTTTGTTAAATTTCCGTGCGTTTTAGTGGTTTTGCTGATGTTTATGCTGTTCCCCGGTATTTCCCTTTCCGCCCAGAGTGAAACCGGGAAAAGCCGGGGGGATTATCTTACCCTTAAGATAGCGATTATGGGTCCCGGGGATGAGCTGTACTTTTGGTGGGGGCATATAGCCCTGATTGTGGAAGACACCGTATCCGGCCAGAGCCGTTTCTACGATTACGGGCTCTTTTCTTTCAAAAACGATCGTTTCTTTGTTAATTTTGCCTTCGGCCGGCTCCTCTATAGCTGCGGGGTTTCCCCTACGGGGAATAATATCGATAATTATATCAGAACCAATCGGGATGTAACCATCTACACCCTGGATCTGCCGGCCGTACAAAAAGAAGCGGTATGGCGTTACGCGGAACAAAACGTACTTCCTGAAAACCGGGACTATTATTACCACCATTTTAAAGACAACTGCGCTACCCGGATTCGGGATCTTATCGATCTTGCCACGGACGGCCAATTTAAGGAACGGTTTGGAGAGGCCCCGGGCCGGTTTACCCTGCGGCAGCATGTCCGCCGGCATACCTGGTTTTCCCCCTTTTTTGACTGGTTCCTCAATTTCCTCATGGGTCAGGACATCGACACCCCGATAACGGTCTGGGAAGAGATGTTCCTTCCCGGGGAAATCGAGACCCGGATTCAGGGGTTCCGGTATATCGACCCCTACGGGGAGGAACGGGTTTTAGTCTCCTCCTCCGAGATCCTTAACCGGGCGGTAAACCGGCCGGCGATTTTGGATAAACCCCGCCGACAATGGATCCGGGAACTTTTTTTGGGTCTTTTTATCGCGGCGGGTCTGGGTTTTTTATTGGGGTTACAAAAGATAAAACCCCGGATGGGCCGCCTTCTTTTGGGGTTGGCCCAGGTTGTTTTGGGACTTTTTTTTGGGATCGCGGGGGCGCTCCTTCTTTTTATGACCTTTTTCACGAACCATGATTATACCTATCACAACAGCAATTTCCTCTATGTTAACCCCTTGATTTTGGCGGCGGTTCCTCTGGGTCTTATTTTTGCCCGGGGGAAGGATCCTAAAAAGCGTTTGTTCGCGGAATCCCTTTTGCGGGGCCTTTGGACCTATGTGTTCCTGGGGGGTATCCTCTCCATGATCATCAAATTATTCCCCGGATTTTATCAGCAAAATCAGGTTACCCAGGCGCTTGTTTTGCCCTTTGCCCTGGTTTTAAGCTTTATACCCCCCGGGGGGAAGATGCTTTTTATGGGCCTGCGGAAAAAACGGCGGGAATAAGGGAAGAAGATGTTTGAAAAGAGAGAAGCCCGGCCCCTGGCGAAACCCGATTGGATCCGGGTCAAGGCGCCCTCGGGGGATTCCTGGAAACAGGTCCGGGGGATAATCGAGAAACACCGGCTCCATACGGTCTGTGATGAAGCCCAATGTCCCAATCGGGGTGAATGTTGGGGGGCGCTTACCGCCACTTTTATGATCCTGGGAGACCTCTGTACCCGTTCCTGCCGGTTTTGCGCGGTGGCCTCCGCCGGGAAAGGACGGCCCCTCCGGGAGGAGGAAGGCCGGGCTCTTGCCCGGGCCGTGGAGGAATTGAAGCTCCGGTACGTGGTCCTGACTTCGGTGGATCGGGATGATCTTCCCCTCCGGGGGGCGGATCATTTTGCCGCCTGTGTATGGGCCGTCAGGGCCGGGAACCCCGGCGTCCGGGTAGAGATCCTCATCCCCGATTATACCGAAGCGGAACTGGCCTGTTTTGCGGGAAAAGAGCCGGATGTGTGGGCCCATAATGTGGAGACCGTCCGTTCCCTCCAGTGGGTTCGGGACCGGCGGGCGTCCTTTGACAAGAGTCTTGCCACCCTCAGGGCGGCAAAAAAAGCCGGGGCGTCAAAAAACGCGGGGGATCCGGTTACCAAATCAAGCCTTATGTTGGGGCTGGGGGAAAAAAGGGCGGAGGTTCTCTCCGCCATGGATGAACTCCGTTTAGCCGGGGTCGATATCCTTGTCCTGGGGCAGTACCTGCGGCCTTCCCCGGCTCAGATCCCCGTGGCCGAATATATACACCCCGAAGAATTCTTTCGTTACGCCGAAGAAGCCCGGAACCGGGGGTTTTCCTCGGTGGTGTCTTCCCCCCTGGCCCGGACCAGCTATCACGCCATGGCTTCCGCCCCTGCCGCCGCGGCTGTTCCTGCCGCTCCCGCGGCGGAGGGGGTGGTATAATGCGCCTTGAAGGGCTGGGGAAACCCGATGGATGTAAACTCATACGGTTCACCGCCGAGGTGGAACAGGGCTTTATCAGGACCATCAGTATCCGGGGGGACTTTTTTGCCAGCCCCGAAGAACGGTTTGACCTGGTGGAACAGGGGCTTTCCGGCACGCCCTGGGCGGATCTGGCCCGGACCTTCGATTGTTTGATGCGGCGGGAGCAAATAGAAGCCTTCGGCATAAACGGCGCGGGGGTGGCCCGGGTGTTTTATGCCGCCCTGGGAGCGGGATACAGCCATGGATGATCCGGTACTCCACCCCATGAGGCTCCTCAAGATGGGCCGGCGGGACGCTTTTTATAATATGGGCCTGGATGAAGCCCTGCTGGAAGCCGTATCACGGGGAGCTTCCCCGCCGGTGCTGCGCTTGTACGGCTGGAGCCCCCCGGCGGTTTCGGTGGGGTATTTCCAGGGGCTCACGGAAGAGATTGATCTGGAGGCCTGTAAACGGCACGGGGTGGACGTGGTCCGCCGCATCTCCGGGGGAGGGGCGGTTTTTCACCAGGCCGAAGTAACCTACAGCATCGTGATGCCCCTCACCCATCCCCTGGCGGGTAATACTATCCAGGAATCTTACGAAACCCTCTGTAGGGGCGTCATCCGGGGCCTTGATCTTTTGGGGGTTTCCTCCCGGTTTATACCGGTAAACGATATTATATCCGGGGAACGAAAAATATCCGGTAACGCCCAGACCCGCAGGCTCGGCTGCCTCCTCCAGCATGGGACCGTTTTGTTGGAGAACGAGGTGGACCTTATGTTTGAACTCCTCCGGGTCCCTTCGGAAAAGCTCAAGGGGAAAATAATCCGGGACGTGAAGGACCGGATTACGAGCCTTAAACTGCTCCTGGGCCGGCCGGTTTCCTTTCCCGAGGCGGAGGATGCCCTGGCCGAAGGGTTCAGACAGGCCCTGTCCCTGGAATTTATCCCTGATTTCCCCCAGGGAGACATAGGGGGCATGGCCCCTTTCAGGCCCCTGGGGTCTGACCCCACACCCCCTATACCGCGTGGGGAGGGGGGCGCTGCCCTCCCCGCCGGGGAAGAAGAGCAACGGGCTCGGGAACTGGCGGCTGAAAAATTCAGCTCCCCCGAATGGATTTTTAAGCGGTAAAGGCCGCCCCGAAATGCCTCATTTTAAAAAGTAACTTTAGGCCCGGATGCCTCATTTAGAAAAAAGTAACTTTAGGCCGCCGGTTCCCTCCCCGAAGGAGGGGACTGTGCGGCGATGGCCTCCCGCA
>JAIRMO010000164.1 GCA_031258625.1 Spirochaetaceae bacterium
ATACGGTTTGACAGGAAAAACCTGTCAAACCGTATTATAGCGGAAAGCCCGGTTTCCGGTGCTTTGCGCCGGAAATGCGCCCAAAAGAGGAGGACGCGAATTTCTATGCGTTTATCCTGAAGGCCCCGGAGTCCCCCGGAGGGCTGCCGCAAGTTCCTTCCAGACCACTTGGTCCTTTTCTTCAAGCCGGGAAAATTCTTCCTGTCTGCCGTAGGCGGACAGCTCAATGAACCGTTCCGTCCGGGCGAGGAGTTCCCGGAAGCGCTCCTCCTGGAACCGGACGATCCAGCCGGGGACGGTCCGGGCGCTCCTCCTCAGCCTGTCATAATGGGGGGCGCAGAGCCCCTCCGAAGCGGTAAAGGCGGCCCGCAGGTCCGCTTCGTTTTGGCCGTCCCCGCCGGAACCGGCAAGGAAGCTGAGGTACTCCCCTTCTATCCGGTCCTGTTCCACACAAACCGGGCAGGGGGCTTTGGGTTTGCGGAATTTTCCCGTGGTAAAGGCCTCGATCCGGTCCTCCAGGACGTCCCGTCCCAAAATAGCCACCGCGAGGCCGTCCCGAAAGGACTCAAGCCGCCGGGAATGACAGGCGCAGAACCCCCCGGCAATACGATAGGCCGCCCGGAAGGCCCGGTCGGAAATATGCTCAAAAAGCAGGTTGTCCATGTACCGTTCCACCCGGCCGGCGATGATCCGGCAGAGGGGGCAGCCCGGTTTGGCGGCGGCCTTTTCCAGCTCAAAAAAATTGATATGCCGGTCCACCCCCATTAGCGGATCTCCACGGTCCCATCGGCATGACCCACCAAAACCCGGGGGGTAAGCCGGGTAAAAAAGCCGTTTTCCACGATTCCGGGGATACGGTTGAGTTCGGTCTCCAAAAGGACGGGATCCACGGGGTGTTTAAACCGCAGATCCAAAAGGAGATTCCCGTGTTCGGTGATTACCGGCCCGGCCTTACGCACCGCCTCCCGCAGTACAAGCTCCCCCCCAAAGGCTTCCAGGGCCAGGGATACGGACACCCGGGCTTCGGGGATTACCTCGATAGGCAGGGGGAATTTCAGCCCCAGGTTCTCCACCACCTTGGTTTCGTCCACCACGATGACATAGGCCTTTGAGGCATAGGCGGTAACCTTCTCCACCATCAGGGCCCCTCCCCCCCCCTTGATACAATACCCCCGGGGGTCCACCTCGTCGGCGCCGTCGATGGTCAGGTCCAATTCCCCCCGGATCTCCGTGGAATTGAGGCTGAACAGGGGGATTCCCCATTTTTCACATTCTATACTGGTCTGAAAACTGGTGGGAACCGCCCGGATATCCTTCAATGCCCCCTGTTGCAGGAGAAGACCTACATGGCGTACCGCGGGCATGGCGGTGGAACCGGTTCCAAGCCCCAGCTTCATGCCGCTTTTTACCATGGTTTCCACCGCCGTTTTACCGACCAATTCCTTAACCGATCCTTGATCCATAACCACTCCTTCTCAGATATTCATCCGGGACATAAGCTGCAGGGGAAAATCTTCCCCAAGAAACTGGGTGTACTGGTATTGGGCCTGACGGATGAGCATATCATACCCGTTCCGGATAGAACAGCCCGCCTGGGCGGCCCGTTTTAACAGATGGGAGGTTTCCGGCTTATAGATAAGATCCATCACCACCTCTTTCCCCGTAAATTTGTACAACTCCAGGGGATCGGCGTTAATATCCGGTTCCATCCCCACCGAGGTGGTCTGGATGACGATATCCGAATACTTGGACATCATGTCCGCCCCCCGGCCGTCAAGGCCCGACCAGGCAAAACGGTACGGGGCGGCCAGATCCCGGGCACGGAACAGGGTGCGGTTGAGGACCAGGGCCTTCCCCTTGAGCCGGTACACCTCCGCCGCCACCGCCCGGGCGGCTCCCCCGGCCCCGACAATGGTAACCCCCTTTCCCTTGAGGTTCTTCGCGTTGATAAAATTGAGGAGGGCGTCGGAAAATCCCAGGGCATCCGTATTGGCCCCGACCCAGCCGCCCGGCCGCCGGAGGATGGTGTTGCAGGCCTTGATGGAATCCACCTTTTCCGAGCGGAGTTTTAGATAGGGCAGGATCTCCTCTTTGTAGGGGATCGTTACCGATGCCCCCTCCAGGCCGATGAGGTCCGCCAGCCGCATGAAGGCATCCAGGGAATCCGAAGGAAAGGGGATATACACGGCGTCCAGGTTTTGCTGGCCAAAGGTGGCGTTAAAAAAAGCGGGGCTGGAGGTTGCCTTGAGGGGAAAACCCACGATCCCGAAGATCCGGGTCTTGGGGGTAATCGTCCGAAACCGGTAAAAATCCACCAGCTCCTTGGGGGAAAGCTGCCCCGGCGCCCCCGGAGGCAGATCATCCTCCCCCTTAATGGCCGCATAGGTTAAGTGGGAGCCCAAAAGCTCCGCCAGGATCCGGGTGTTGCAGCCGTAATCCCCCATACAGAGGAGTATTTTTTCTACGTCCCGGGTTTCCCGGGCGGCCTCGTAGACCCGGATCACCTCGGCCATGGACCGGGGCATCACCGCGACTTTGACAATTTCGTCCCCCCCGTGGCGTAAAGCCCGGATCCGGCCGGCGAGGTTTTGCCCCACCCCCTGATAATCATGGAAGGAGCGGATAATCCGGGTCCCAAAGGTCCGGGCGGCCTCCTCAAGGCTGGGGACGTTCAGGTCCTCCTCCAAATCCACGTAGGCAAAATTATGCCGGCGATCCGCCTCGGCAAAGGCAAGGCCCTTGGATAAAAGGATGATCCGGGCTCCCTCGCCGCCGACAAAAAAACCGCCGTCCCGTTCCCGCCGGATCGTCAGGATCACCGGCGCCTTTACCATTTCGGGGAAACGGCGGATCAGGAGCCGTTCATCCGGATCAAGACAATCCACCCGGAGTTCCGCCATATCCACATATTTTTCGTATTTTTCCAGGATCTCCTGATCCCGGGCAAGGGTTTTTCCGGTTAAACAAAGGCATATTCGGGCCATTTTAACTCCCTTAAAAATCGGAACGATAAATAAACAGCCCCGAGACCTTGTCCTGGGAATCTATGTTCACCCGGATACGGAGGGGCCAGGACCCGCCCGGGAAGGAAACGGCGATATAGCCGTCAAAATTCCGGGCCCTTTCCCCAAAAATCAGGAGTACCAGCGACCGGGGATCCCCCAGCGTTATCCCATAGGCCGAGGTAAGCCCCACCTGCCAGATCCGGTCCCGGTGGATATACAGGTCCCGGTCTTCATATTCAAAAACCACGTCATCCTGCCATTCCTCAAGCCCCCGGACGGGGTGTACCAACCGGGGCGGCCCGAACCGGGACAGGACCTCCGTCAGGGTAAGGCCGATTAGGGCGGAGGGATCCTCCCCGCCGGATTGGGCCCACCCGGGACCCATCACCCCGAAAAAAAACAAGATGACCGGAAGTACCTTTATAAAACACCGCAAATCCGACATACTCTAACTGTACCTGCGGCCGCGCCCCTTTTCAACCCCCATAGGGGGCTTTAGGCCCCTATGGGGGAGCGAAGGTAGGAAGAACCGCGCCCCCCTTCGCTCACCCCTGGTGGGGGCGAAGGGGGGCGCGAAAAAGGGTGCCTGGCACCATAGGCGTTTACTTAGGGAACAAGGCCCCCCTCTGGGGGCGGGGTTTGCATAAATATACGTTCAGGGTCTGACCCTTTACGTATATTTATGCAAGGAGTGGGGGGCGGACCAGCTATGCGTATATGTTGCGGAAAAGGTCGGTCCGCCGGTTATCCTGATTTTCACGGATTAAAGAGGCTAAAATTAGCATTGATCCGCGGATATTCTTCCAGTCTTGCATTTAAGTAAACGCCTATGGTGCCTGGCACCTTTTGGGCGCAGATGTCAAAGGGGGGGGCGGGATTCCCTTATGGGAACCCGCCCCAGGGGCCTAAAACCCACTGGTGGGGGGGGGAGGATTATGGTGGAAACTACTATTCTTTGGTTGATTCTGATTGGAATAGCCCTGGAACTCGTGCTTCTCTTGATTGTTTTTATTAAAAAAAACAATTCTTCGGAGCAGGAGCAGGCGGCCCAGCGGTTTCTGGAATACGAAAAACGGCTTGATAAAAATGAAATTTCCCTTAGGGATGAATTTGGCAGAAACCGGGAGGAGATGAACCGGTCCGCCAAGGATTCCCGGGAGGAACTCAACCGGGTTTTTATCAATTTTTCCTCCCTTTTGGAGGGGAAATTGAAGGCCATCCTGGAATCGGTGAACAATTCCGCCCGGATAAACCGGGAGGAACTGTCCAATTCCCTGGAAAAGATGCGGGGGGCGGTGGAAAAGAAGCTCCTGGACATCCAAAATGACAACAGCGTCAAACTGGAAAAGATGCGGGAAACGGTGGACGAAAAACTCCATAAAACCCTGGAAACCCGCTTAGGGGAATCCTTCAAGCTGGTCAGCGAGCGGCTGGAACTGGTCCAGAAGGGCCTGGGGGAGATGCAGAGCCTGGCCACCGGGGTGGGGGACCTTAAAAAGGTCCTGTCCAATGTTAAAACCAAGGGGGTCCTGGGGGAATACCAACTGGGGGCCATCCTGGAACAGATCCTTTCCCCCAACCAGTACGCCCAAAATGTAAAAACCAAAACGGGCAGCAACGATATGGTGGAATACGCGGTCAAGATCCCCAGCAAGGAGAATTCGGACCGGATCCTCTGGCTGCCCCTGGACGCTAAATTCCCCTCGGAGGATTACGAGCGGCTCCAGGCCGCCTACGAAATGGGGAACGTGGAGGACATAGACCGGTATAAAAAAGAGCTGGAACGGAGAATCCGGCTTTTTGCCAAAGATATTAAAACCAAATACGTGGATCCCCCCAATACTACGGATTTTGCCATCATGTTTTTGCCCTTCGAGGGCCTCTATGCGGAGGTTTTACGGATCCCCAATCTGTTTGAATCCCTCCAGCGGGAATCCAAGATCACCATCACCGGCCCCACCACCCTTTCGGCCTTTCTCTCCAGCCTGCAGATGGGGTTCAGGAGCCTCGCGGTGGAAAAACGGACCAGCGAAATATGGGAGCTCCTGGGGGCGGTCCGGACCGAATTCGGGAAATTCGGGGAAGTCCTGGACAAAACCAAGGAAAAACTCGACCAGGCCAGCAAAGAAATCGAACGGGCCGGAACCCGTTCCCGGTCAATTGAGCGCAAGCTCCGGGAAGTCCAAACCCTGCCGGATTCCCAGGCCCAGGCCCTGTTACCCCCCTAGCCCCCCCCATAGGGGGTTTTAGGCCCCTGGAGCGGGGCGAGGGCAGGAATATCCGCGCCCCCCTTCGAAAGCGATGAGGACGAAGGAGGGAGCCGCGCGTTCTAAGGGCGCCGCCCTCCATGGGCATGAAACCCACTGGTGGGGGCTTTAGGCCCCGGTAAACGGGCGAGGGTAGGAAGACCCGCGCCCCCCTTCGAAAACGATGAGGGCGAAGGGGGGAGCCGCGCGTTCTAAGGGCGCCGTCCTTCATGGGCCTAAAACCCACTGGTGGGGGGGTTAGGCCCCGGTAAAGGGGCGAGGGTAGGAAGACCCGCGCCCCTCTTCGAAAACGATGAGGGCGAAGGAGGGAGCCGTGCGTTCTAAGGGCGCCGTCCTTCATGGGCATGAAACCCACTGGTGGGGGGCTTTAGGCCCCGGTAAAGGGGCAAGGGTAGGAAGACCCGTGCCCCCCTTCGAAAGCGATGAGGGCGAAGGAGGGAGCCGCGTGTTCTAAGGGCGCCGCCCTCCATGGGCCTAAAACCCCCTATGGGGCACGGTACATTCCAGCGGGGTCCGGCCGGAAGAGCCCTAAACGGCCAATGGCCCGGTACGATGTACCCTTCGCATACAATCGGGTAGGAGGCCGCCCATTATTTGAGCGGCCGTCCTCCCACACCACCGTGCGTACCGTTCGGTACACGGCGGTTCAATGAGCCGGAATAGGCATCCGTAATCTCAGAAGCCTG
>JAIRMO010000201.1 GCA_031258625.1 Spirochaetaceae bacterium
GAAGCAGTTCCGGAACAGCGGCCCCCAGTTCCCCGGGCCGGAAGGTTACCACCTTATCGCCATAGGGGGCCAGGGCGGCAACGGCGTTGGCGGAGTTGGCCCAAAACTCCCGCTCCTCCCGGGCAAGATAGACCGTGGCCCGGGGAAAGAGGGGTTTCCCCCCCTTTTGAAGCCCGCCGATATGGTCCCCGTGCATATGGGTAAGGAGAACCGCGTCAACCTGGGCCGGGTCCACCCCCAGGGCCTTGAGGCGGTCAAATAACGCCCCCCCAAAGCCGGTATCCACCAGGATAATCCTGTCCCCGGTACGGATAAGGAAGGTATTGGTCTCGGACCAGTAGGTTCCCCCCGGAAGATAGGTTTCAACGGCCCCAGGGTCGGCCCCAATCAGGAGGGAACTTCGTCCCTGGCCCCGGTTCTCCACCAGCATAAACACCTCAAACCGGCCCACTTTATAAGAAAAAACGCCCTCTTCCGCGGCAAGCCCCGGCAGGGCCGCCATACCCAATAAAACCCCATACATAAATCCGGTTTTCATCTCCTCCGCCTCCTTTAGGGCAATGATGGTTAACGTGACGCTAACCACCGTTGCCTTATTATTTTTCTCGTTTTTCTACGAAAAAACGCGAAAAAACCACATTAAAGGAATACTGATTTATTCTCGATTGAATAAATCAGCGCCTCCTTAGACAGGCGGGCCGATCCCAAAACACGGGCCGGGGTAAACCTGAGCCCCAGGGGATTGGCTGTGGATAAGCGGTGAGGCCCCAAGAGAGGCCCGTCCGCCTTTTTCCCCCGCCTTGAGGCTATTTTCTCAAAAACCAAAGGTATGGGAAAGCCCCTGAAGGGGGCTTTGGCGTAAACAAACGCGCCGGACCAGGGGTTCCGGGGGAATAAACCGAATTCTCATATCAAAAATATGATAAATCACTAGCCTTTTTCAATTTATTATAGTATACTAAACTTGTATCGTACTATTAAGAAGAGGATGAACCATGAAGCGTACAAAAATAAGCCGTAACTTTCTTGTTTTTTTCGGAGGGGGACTGCTTTTTATGGCCCTCTTGGGTTCCTGCGATGCGATAACCGGTTTTTTCTCCTCATCCTGGGGGTCAAACCTTAAACGGGATCAGGGGCAGCTCCTCCCCAAAATAACCGCTAGTAATGCTGAAAAACTCGCCAATGACACCGCCGGGGATCCGAAAAGGGCCAAGCTGGTGGCGGAGAAAATCCTGGAAGCCCTGAAAAATACGACCAACAGCGCCGAAAAGGCGGCGCTGTTGAACGCGGGTTTAATCGCCGCCAATAACGCGTCTAACCTTATCACGGTTGTGATGAGTAATATCGATACCTTTTCGGATTCCAATACGACTATAGAGACGGTCCTGGGGAAGATCCAGGCCGCCGGGGATGTTACGGCTAATGCCAGGCTTATTTCCGGCCTTCTTGATGCCTCCGGAGAAAATCCCAACTTTGCGGAGGCGAGTCAGGATAATCTGGCCCTGGCCGCGGTTACCCTGCTCCTGTCCGACGCCCAAGAACAGAATTATGTGACCGCCGGCGGACAAAAAGAGTATTTGGATAAATTTGAGGCAGACAAGAACAGCGAAAACCCGCAGTTGACGGATAAGCAGAACAAGGCCCTTGTCCTTGCCGGCGCCGCGGTGGCAAAAAAAGACGGCGTCCTGAAGGATGTGCTGACCAGTTTCAAATTAACCGGTTAAGGCGGGGTTTATACCCCGGCCTTAAAAAATTTTTATACAAGGAATTATTATGAACCGTTTCCAATATTTTATTTTCTTCTTGTTGATATGTACCGGGGGAACTGTCCTATCCGCGTCGGGTCTTTATAATTCCGATCACGAACTCGCGCCCTTTACCGTCCCTTCCACCCGGAACCTTGGCCTGGGAGGCCCCCACGTCGCCTATACGGATGACATAAACAGCCTGTTTATCAATCCCGCGGCATTCATAAACATAGACCAGCTGAGTGTCGGGGAGGTAAGCGCGGGGGTCTACGGGGATACCCTGAGTTTAAAAGACATTATTAGTAATATAGGCGATACCTCAAAGCTGGTCAGTACCCTTTCTAAATTTATCGATAAGTCCAATGGAAATATCCCCCTGGGGTTTGATTTGCGGGGCCCCATTGCCTTTGGGAATATAAAAAACGGATGGGGATGGGGTGTTTTTGACCGGATCTACGGGGGGGCCACCGTAACGGGCAGGAATGTCGATGTCTGGGCCAACGCGGATTTGATGTTTGATCTGGGGTATTCCTTTAGGATATTGGAAATAGGAACCAATACCCTGGATGTGGGGGCCCTGGGAAAGGTCTTCGGCCGGCTGGGGGTCAATTCAGGGCAGATGTCCCTTTTTGATCTTGCCGACGGCGGCGATACCCTTAAAAACAGGCTCAATTACGCCCCTTTTACCATCGGGGCGGGGTTGGATCTGGGCCTGCAATACCGGCTGATAGACAATTTTACCGCGGCTTTGACGGTAAATGACCTTTTTTCCCTGGGTTATGTCAGTTTTAATAATCTCAATTTAAGTTCCTCCGCGGGTTCCGCGCCTCCCGGTTATCTGGGGTATATAAAACCAAATATTAACCTGGGGGTTTCCTATAAACTTTTTGATAATTCCTTCCTTTCTTTGGCGGTTATGGCGGATTATCGGGATATTATCAACCTTTTCCGGCAGAATGAGTATGACGCCCGAAACGCGTGGCTCAACTTGAGCGCCGGCAGTGAATTAATCCTGTTTAATCTTGTTGCCCTCCGGGTAGGGGTAAATGAAATGCTTCCCGCGGTAGGTATAGGGCTTAATCTGTTCGTCTTTAAACTTGACGCGGCTTTTTACGGTAAAGAGCTGGGTAACGAACCCGGTAAAATGAGTACCTACGCGGTGGACGTGGGGTTGCTGTTCCGGTATTAGGGGTTAGAACCGGGGCTCCCCCGGTTCATTCCGGGGTTATACGTTAAACTTAAAGAACATCACATCCCCGTCCTGAACGACGTATTCCTTGCCCTCAATACGGTATTTTCCCGCCTCTTTAATTTTTGCTTCACTCCCGTATTGGACGATATCGCCGTAGGAGTAGACCTCGGCCTTGATAAAGCCCTTCTCAAAATCCGTGTGGATCACCCCCGCGGCCCGGGGGGCGTTGTCCCCGGCGTGGATGGTCCAGGCCCGGCATTCGTCGGAACCGGCGGTAAAAAAGGTCCGCAGGCCCAAAAGCCGGTAGGCCGCGTGAACCAGGGCGGTAAGGCCCGATTCTTTAAGCCCCAGTTCCCCAAGGAATGCCTGTTTTTCCTCCGGGTCCCGGATATCCGCCAGTTCCGCCTCGAATTTACCGGAGATCACCACCGCTTCCGAACCCTCCGCGGCGGCCCGTTTAGTGACCGCCGTGATATAGGGGCCGCCGCGGCCCCCGGCAAAGGCCCGGATCCCCTCCTCGTCCACATTACAGACGTAAATCTGGGGCTTGAGGGTGATAAAGAAACAATCGTAAACCGCGGCCCGTTCGTCGCCGCTCAGGGGAACCGACCGGGCGGGAAGGCCCTGCTCCAGGGCCGGGGCCAGCTTGTCCAGAACGGCCAGGGCGGTTTCGGCGGTCTTCTGATCCGCCTTGGCCTGTACCCGGAGGCTGTGCCGGAGCCGTTCCCGGCGTTTTTCCAGGGCATCCAAATCCGCCAGGGCTAATTCAATGTTGATCACCTCCATGTCCGAATCGGGATCCACCCGGTTATCCACATGAACGATGTCGGGGTCATCAAAACAGCGCACTACCTGGGCAATAACCCCCACTTCCCGGATGTGGGAGAGGAACTGATTCCCCAGGCCCTCCCCTTTGGAGGCCCCCTTTACCAGGCCGGCGATGTCCACAAATTCCACCGCCGCGGGGATGGTCTTCCGGGGTTTAAAAAGATCCGCCAGGGTAAGAAGCCGTTCATCCGGTACATCCACGATACCCACATTGGGGTTAATCGTACAAAAGGGGTAGTTCGCCGCCTCCGCCGGGGCGGAGCTGAGGGCCGAGAAAATAGTGGACTTGCCCACA
>JAIRMO010000003.1 GCA_031258625.1 Spirochaetaceae bacterium
GGACGGGGTATGGTTGGTTCGAGAGGAAATTTATAGTACTGGGGGTTTACTACCCCGCTATCATCGGCAGAGGATTGAACCGCCCCAGAGGGGCGGGGTATTAAACCCCCATCGAATAAAATACGGAGCGTTTTATTCTCGCGCGGCTCTTAAGGTAGGACTGGTAGGCCGCGCTGCTTTCATAGTAGGCGTTGGGGCCCTTAAACGACGAGGACTCATCACAGCGGTAGAGTTCCATCAGGGTGGGGAACAGGGGGCTGTCCATAATTGCCTCGGTCCTGATCAGGGGCAGCCGGGGCAGGGCCGCGGGGAGCATGTGGTTTTTTACCAGGTACCCTATATCCCCGATCAGGGCAGGATCGAATTCCAGGCGTTCCAGGAATTTCCGGGCGACCTTGGCCCCCAGCTCGGCGTGTCCGTCGAAACGTCGGCTCCCCGACGAGGCCGAAAGGGGCTTCCCCACATCGTGGAGCAGGAGCCCCAGAGACAGGCGGAGGTCATAGGCCCTTCCCCTGCGGGCAACGGGCTTCCGGTACCGAAAAGTTTCCATCGTATGTTTCCACACATTCCCTTCGGGGTGAAATTCCTTGGAATGGTCCACATCGTCCAGAACACTGAATTCCGGCCAAAACTCGGCGATAAAACCGCAGCCCTTGAGCAGTTCCAGCCCTTGATCCGGCCGGGGAGAGAGGAGGATGCCCGTAAGCAGCAGGCGCTGGCTTTCGATTCCCGGGGTCTGACCCCGGGGCAGATCCCGAATGACCGGGATAATTTCCTCAAGGCGGCGCCCCTCCTCCATGCCGTAACGGGCCAAGATCAAGGCCCCCTCCATGGCGGCCTGGTAACGTCCGGTCCCCAGCCGGGGGGTCATCCACCGGATCTTTTCCCCCGGGGGCGCCTTTTTTTCCGGCCCCCGCCGAAACCGGCGGATGACCGGATATACCCCGCAGGGGTCCCGAAACCGCCGGGTTTTCCAGTCCTGGCTGAGGGACAACAGGGCAAAGGCCGAACCAAAGGCTTCGGCCCCGTCGAGGCGGGCTTCCTCAGGGTCCAGGCACCGGAAATACCAGCTCCGGTCCCCGGCTTCCAGGGCCCCATCGGCCAGGTCCACCCCGGGAAAACGGAGGCGGTCGAAAAGCCGGGCCAGGACGGTAATATCCGCGTCGGTCTCCACCCAGGTAAAGGGAAGCGGGGTAAACTCCAGGTATTGGTCTATGGCGCTGAAGGCCCGGAGGCTAACCTGATACCCCGCCGCCGCCAGGGTTTCGTACACGCCCCCGGCTTCCCCCAAAGGGCGGACCTGAGACCCCCCGGAATTGTCGCGGTGATGGTCCATAGGCGGCACTCCTCATGGCTTTTTAGCGTTTTTTGGGGGGGCCGCCTTTTTCCGGGCGCTTCCCTTTACGGCGGGCCTTGGCCCTCCGCCGGCGGGCCGGGACCCGTCGCCGTCGGGTCCTGGTTCCCCGGCGGTTTCCGATAAAAGTTCAATGAGCCGTTCCAACGTATACCCCGAATCCTTTTCGGCCCGGTCAAATTGGTCCGTCAATTCGGCGATACGTTCCAGGCGGATAAGCCACCGGGATTCCGTTGTTTCCGGCGCTTTACGGGCGGCTTTGGGGCTTTTCCCCGCCGGAACCGGACCGGGTTTCCCCCCCGCCGGGTCGGGGCGCCGAATCGCTTCCAGGGCGGCATCCCCTTCCAGGGCCAGGAACAGGGGCACATAGAACAGGGCCGCTTCAAAGGACTCTTTGTTGAACCAGACCGTATCCTCAAAAAGATTCACCCCCAGGAGTTTTCTGAAATCTTCGGACTGGTAATTCGCCAGCACCAGAGCCGCACCCAAAGGCGGAACCTGATAGGGGCTGACATCCTCCGGGCTGGTCCGGGAGAGGACCCCCCGGATGAGTTCAATAACCCGGTAAGCCTCATCCCCGGGTATCTCCCGGATGTTGAAGCATTCCCGCAGTTTGCGGTCCAACTGCCAGTGATCCATCAGCGCCGCGGCATCCGCCCCGGAGGCCCCTTCGCCGATAATGGAACGGAGCAGGGCCAATACCCCGTAGGCCGTGGCAAAGACGGCAATATAGGGTTTGGCCAGGAGCCTTTCCCTGATTTTTTTCAGGAACCGGACCGTGTCCTTCCCCAAGCCGGAAGGAACCGGATCGGCATATCCGGCGATCAGGGCCCAGCGGTCAAAGAAGGCGGCAAATTCCTCCCCGATCTTTTCAGGGTCAAGGGGAGGATGATCCCAGCCGGTATTAAAGGGATCATAACGGCCGTTGGCGCCGCTTACGTATTCCCGGGCCGCGGCGATAAAGGCCAGGACCGGCTCTTTAAGGGCGTCCCGGTCCCGGTAGGATTCTTCTTTGAACAAGGCGGTAAAGGGCCGGTAGAGCTCTCCCAGGAACAGATCCTGAATGGCCGCCTGGAGGTCCGGTACGCCCCGGCCGGAAAGCTCGTGGTTGAGCCGCGCCCACCGGCCGTTGAAATCCGCCGCCTCGTGGATATCCAGGAACACCTGGGCTTCGTACCCGTTGAGGGAGACAAACAGTCCCTGTTCGCTGATCTCCTTGGAGGACCGGATATACCACAGACCGGAACGCTGCTCCCGGAACAGGGTGAAATACCGCCCGTCCCCATGGATGGAAAGGGCCTCGCTCAGGATGTCTTGCCGGAAACTTCCGTCTTCCTGGGGTATGGCCGGGGAACTTTGGCGGATCCACCCCGAAGCGGCGTAATACGAATTGTTATACAACACCAGGGACCGGTCGTCCCAATCCCGGTTGGAATAGGCAAACACGTTTTCATTCACCCCCCCGCCGGCGGTAAAAAGATCGTAGAGCCTGAAGGCGGCGCTTCCGGAAAAAACCGCCCGCTTTTTCATCAGGGGGAAGATCTCCCGTTCATGCCGGTCCACAAGGTAGGGATCCGGGCTTTCGTTCCGGTAGGAGCGGCGGTACTCCATGCCGTACTTTTCCTCAAACCCCTCAATCTGGCCGTGGCCGAACATGGGCAGCCCCGGCATGGTTACAAGGAGGGTACAGATCCCAAAGTATTTGTCCCCCTTGCCGAACTGGGCCACTGCGGTTTCCTCGTCGGGGTTGTTCATAAAGTTGACGAAACGTTTGAGGATCTCCGGGTCGAATTCCAGGGTGTTTTTGATGGTGGCCCGGTATTTGGCGTTTTCTTCGTTTTTGAGCATATTCATAAACGCGGAATTGTAAACCCGGTGCATCCCCAAGGTACGGACGAAGTAGCCCTCCATCATCCAAAAAGCCTCCGCCAGGAGCAGGGTGTTGGGGGCCTCCAGGGCGCAGCGGTCCACCACCTCCCGCCAGAACTCGTTGGGGATCCGCCGGTTAAACTCCTCGGCGGAGATGGCCTGTTCCGCCCGGCTGGCGATATCGCCGCCATGGCCGGGTTCGGGGTACCAGAGGCGCTGGATGTGGCGTTTAGCCAGGGTCATGGCCGCGTCAAACCGGACAATGGAAAACTGCTTACAAACCCCCACAATGGTGCGGATCACCGCCTCCCGCGCCTCGGGGTTGAGGAAGTCGATCTGGGCGGTGTCGTTCCAGGGCATAGAGGTCCCGTCGTTGCCGTGGTAGATGTACCGGACATCCCCGGTGTTGAAGTCCACCCGTTTAAAAACCACCGCGGCATCGCTGCGGTTGTAGTAATGGTCCTCAATATACACCCCTACTCCATCCCGGCTGGAGAGGTTGCCCCCGTTAAAGGTATAGGTGGGGAAGGGGGGATACCGGAGTTGGAGGAACCGGTCGGGATGCTCCATGACCCACCGGCTGTCTATCCCCGTGTGGTTGGGGACCATGTCGGAACCCAGCCGTATCCCCCGCCGGGCGCAGCGTTCCCGGAGATTGGCCAGGCTTTCCCAGCCCCCCAGTTCCCCGGCGATGTCGTAGTCGTAGAGGCTGTAGGCGCTGGCCGCGGCCTCGGGGTTACCGGTCCACTGTTTCACCGTCCGGGAGGCGTTACTCCGCTCCCAGAGGCCGATGAGCCAGAGCCCGGTGAAGCCCCGGCGGGCAAGCCCGTCCAATTCCTCATCGGGGATCTGGTCCAGCCGCTCGATGGGCCGGTCGTACTTTTTGGAGAGCTGGTAGAGCCACACCAGGGTACTCTTGGCCATAAGTACCGTCCGGGGCATCCAGTCCTGGTCCGGGCTGAACCGCTCGTATTCGTTGTCCAGGGCGCCGTAGGTGTATACCTCGGTCGGACCGGGCCCAAAAAACGAAGGCTTCTCCTCCTCTTTGATAACATCCAGGCTGGTAAGGAGCCGGACCATAAATTTCCCCAGGAGGAGCCCCCACTTGCTCCGCATAAACTCAAGCTGCCCGGCCAAAGAATCCGGGGAGGCCAGGGCCGGGGCCCGGAGGAGGTCCCAAAGGGAAAGGCCGTCGGGGCCGAAGGGGGGCAGTTCCGCAAAATGGGCCCGGAGTTCGGCGATTGCCTGGGTATAGACCGTCTTTTCCGCCAGGTCCTGGTCATCAAAGAGGAATTTAAAGGGGTCAAAGGCGGGGTTGAGGTTTGCCAGGGCCAGGAGCAAAAGCTCCTCCACCGAGAGGGAACGGCAGCTTTCCCCGGCTTCGGCCCCCCCCAGGTAGGCCGCTATCGTGGTTTTTCCCGCGTACACCGCCTGGGGGGGGAACTGTTCGGAAAAGGCCCGCAAAAGGGCGGCGGACCTGTCCGGCCCCAGGGTGTTTTCCAGCCTGAGCATGGCCGTGTCAAAGGCGTCGGGTTGAACCTGCTCCCGGTACAGGGCGACCATGTAGTGGAGGATCTCGTCGATGAGCCCCATGGCGTTGAGCTGCCCCGCCTTGATAACCCGATCCGGCTGGGCCGCCGGGTCGATCTTGGCGTTAAAGCGCCGGGTCAGTTCCCGGACCTGATGGAAATCCGCCAGGATCACGTTCCCCCGGAGGGAAAAGAGGGTATGTTCCAGGGCGTATTCCTTCCGGACATCCCGGTTGATGTGAAATTCCCGGACCGCCTGGGGAACCGCGACGGACCCCTTCCCGCCACGGGCCGCGGAATTTTCATATTTGGATAATGAAAGATACAAAAAACCCATAATTAACACGCCCCCCACCGGAATCTTACCTTTTAGTATAGGGCAAAAATAGAAATTTGCACAGAGATATAATATTGATTATAGGGGATTTTTTTTTAAAAAAACTTGGTTTTTTTAAAAAAGCGTGATATATTGCTTATCATAAGCCCCCGAATACGGGGGCCGCCCGGCCAAAGCCCGGCAACCCAAAAAGGAGGAAGCCATGACCCATACTACCCGCAGAATGACCGCCCGGCTTCTTCCTATTGCTAATTTCTTTACCCCCCCCCCCTACAGGTAGTGTAGTTTCACCGGTAACGCCGGTAACACCACGCTTTTTTTTAGCCGTCTCCTGTTCCCGCCGGAATTATCTCTTTGGCCGGGGGTTCTCTATGCTCGTGCCCTCTGGGGGGCCGCGGTTTTTAGACTCTTCCGCGGTCTCCCTTCTTGTTCTTTCCCTTGTTCCCCTCGCGCACTCCGGGGGGCCGCGGTTTAAATTAGGCTTTTCCGCGGTCCCCCGTTTTTCTTTTTTGGCTCTCAAAGAGGGCTCCCGAAACCGTTCCCTTTGCAGTGGAAGCGCGGTCCCGGGAGCGCCATACACCTTTTCACCGTACCCTATCGGGGCGGAAAAGGCAATGCGCGGTCCTCTTTGATATATGCGCCGCGGGCGGCCGCGGCCGTTCAGACCTGGTCTGAATGATTCTATTTTTCAGGGAGGACTCTATGATTAAGAAGGGTCTTGTCTTTGGACTTATTGCGGTACTCTCCGCAGTGTTATTGTTTACCGGTTGTAACACCGGGACCGGCAGTACGGAGTCGCCGGTAACGGTGGCCCCCGACGGCATGGTGGTCGATAGAACCGTTAATTCTGAGCCAGCGCTCGTGTCGGCTCTGGATGACCCCAATGTGGATGTGGTCGCCTTTGTTTTTGGTAGTACCGACCTTACCGCCAGTGGGGGTATTATTATTCCCGCGGGAAAAACCGTCTATCTCTTAAACCCCAACACTGAGGTAAGGACCCTTACCCCCGCGGCGGCGGGGCTTGAGGTTCGGGGTAACTTGATCGTGAGCGAGAGTACCAGACTCGCGGCGGGAAGTAATGCGAAGGTCTATCTGGGAAACAGCGGCTCGATACAAATCCAAGCCGGCGGTAAGCTGCGGACCGATAAACGAACCAGCGTCAGTAACTTGACCGACGCCGGGGTTGGGGTAGCCTCTGTTCTGGGGAACGTCCGGTATGCCGGGGGCAGCGACCTCACCATAACGGCCGAACCGGACTTGACCGTTACGCAAATTGGGGAAATCCTGGGCTATATTACTGCCGGTCCTGCCCGTTCAGCGAACATTAGTCTTACCGCGCCGAGCAGCCTCACGCTTGAGGCCGCCTTGACCCAAGTCAAACCCAGCGATATTGCGGGTGTCCCGGGCATCAGCGCGGCCCGCACGCTTGCGGTTACGCCGGTGGCTGTCGAAACTGAATCATCCATTACCATCCCGCCAGGCGCTGTGGTTACGATAACCCAGGAACTCCCCACGGTTAAAACGCTTGTCGTGGAGGGGAGCGTTAGCGCGCCCAGCGTAGGAAATGGGACAGACGCGGTTACGGTGAGCAAAGGCGCGGCGTTGACGGTTGAAACCGCCATTAAATTCGCGGCGGAATCTAAAATAGTATCGGGGGGTAGTTTTAGCGGGAGCGCCGCTGAGGGTGCGAATATCCCCGCCGATCCCGGCGCAACGGTCAACGGAACCACCGTCAAGGAAGAAGAAACGATTGTGGTCGTGACCGATACCCTGCCCACCACCTTTGAAGCCAAAACATACCAGATTAAGGGGACTATCACCGTTTCCTCGGCGATTACTGTACCGGCCGGCACTACCCTGTTGATTCCCGAGGGTGCTACGCTGACCATAGACTCGACCGGCTCGATTGCGGAGGCCAGTGAAGGGACGATTATCCTGGAGGGTGGTACGGCCACCGGGATGCCCGTGCTCGACACCACCGCTAATTATAATCCCAGCGGCCTGACGATTGCCTCCGCTGAAAAGAACCTGAAATCAGGCGGCATTACCGTCAAGCTGGGCGGCACGGTGAGCGGCGGTATTCCCACGGCGCAAAACTCCATGTGGGGTAATGGTGGTTCTTCTGTTCCGGTGGGTAACTGGTCGGCGGCGGTAATCGTCGGCATCCTCGATACGGAGGCGCTGAAGGCGAACACCGTGATAAAGCAGACCAACCAGGCGCTGCGCTACTATCAAGGCTCTAGTGCTGATATTCTTACGGTAGAGCCGAATCCGGCTAATCCGCCTACAACAGGTCCAAATATCTATATCGACAGCGCCAAGGCATACAAGCTGAAGAAGTATACGAGCGCAAATGGGGCGGCGGATGGGAGCAACAGCGGTTTCGGCGTACTGCTCTGGTCGGGGGCAAACCCCAAGACGGCAACGATTGAGATTACCCCGGCAACTACCGACAGCGATTACACCGTCATCGTTGATTGGAACGGCGTAACGATTAACCAGTAACCCACAGGCGCTAAGCGCCGAACTCCCGGTTCGCCGGGAGTTTTTACCCCCCAGGGGGTTTTAGGCCCCGTACTTGCATACGCGGCGGGGTCTGACCCTCCGGGGCCGGGCGATTCGGGGGTCTGACCCCGCGCTCCGACCTCGGGGTCTGTCCCCGTGCTCCGTCCCTCCGGGTCTGACCCGCCGACGGAGCGCGGCTCCCCGCGGCCCGACTTCAAAGGCGGGCCGCGGGACTTCAAAGGGGACCGCCCTCCAGGGGCCTGACCCTCCCTATGGGGGTTCCACGGAAAATCACTTTGTTGTCGTGATCGCTGGGGTATTCACGTATTTCAAAATTTTCCCCGTCAAAATAAAGGCGCGCCTTTATACCGGCCTGGTTGTCCTGGACAAACGGATTCAGGCTTTGTTCAACGATCCTTTCCTCATGGCCGGTCTTAACCGCGGGATTGACGTACAATGTACAACCTATGGTTATCGCGCGTTCAGACGGAGCTTTACCCCCGCGCCCATATATGATTTTAGCGCTTTTTTCAGGGTCGATAAACAACATATAAGACGGCGACGAGCCGGCGGTAAGATACCAGCCAAAAGCCGGTCCGGTAGTTTCAGGCGGCGTAAAGTTCAGCACCACCGGCAGTTCCCTTTTTTGAGACAATTGGGGCGAAAGAAAAACACCCTGAATGGCGCGCGGGAATCCCGCGATGTCCCAGTAGGGGGTGATCCCTTCCGAATACCACGGGGGAAGGGAAACGGGGGTTCCCTTGGCGGGCATATTTTTCGCAAGATCGGTGTAACAGGAAATGCGTAGATCCAACAGGTCAAGGATCTTCTGATATACCCATACTTGAATATCCGCGATCCGGTAAACATACATACTGTTTTGCAAGACGATTTTTTGACCAAAGGTGGTCATGGTACGGAATTTAGGTACATCAATAAACCGCAGGGGACTCAAACGGACCATCCCATCGAAAGGCAAATAACTGACGTTTATGCCAAAAGCCAGGATCTCATTTTGTTCCAAGACACGGATCTTCGTTTGAATCTGTCTGCGCAGGATCGTATTTAATTTAATTTTAGCCAGCAGCTCATCCCGGGTAAGAATCTGGTTTCCGGCCATTAACTCCATGGAATTGTACTTTGCCATTTCATCGGAATAATCAGCATACCAGATCTCATTAAATTCCCCAAAATCATCCGGGATGGTTCCGTCGGTAAGAAAGACCATCGAATTCCGGGTGTCGCTGTCCCAAAACAAACAAAAATTGCTTTTTGCCACCAGGGTATATTGAAAAAGTTTTTTATTATGTTTACCGAACCTTTCACGCACAAAGGCCGCAAGGCTTTCCGAAAGCCCCTCAAGGTCCGTTTCTTCAAAAGAGAGGGTTGCCAAAAACATTTTGGGCGTTCCGGTTCTTCCCGGTAAAAAATCACGTTTCTGATACGTCCACAGTTCTACCGGATAAAGGGTGAGGGAACACGCCTCATCCTGTTTTGTTATCCGTAATTCGCAGCTGCCCTCAAGTATATTAAAATTGGGAATTTCATAACCCACCTCATGCTCTTTATTTCTGCCGTCCCACCGGAACCCGCGTAACGCGACATCAAGGGTTTTTCCCCGTTCACCGGTATTTCCGGTATCGGGCAATAATGAATCCGGGGGAAGATAAAGGGGAGCCGTCTTGAATGTCCATAGGTCATCAAAAATCGCCTTGGTCCAATAGCCGGTATTTCCTGCTTCATTAAGCCCCGCCACACGCAATTCCCGCGCGCCGTTACCCTGACCGTTCTGCAGTATCGTAATGTGGCGGGAAAGCCTCGCTTTTCCGCTGAGGGGAATCGGGGGCTGGGCGCGCCAGTCCTCAGCCGGCAACCCCCATTCGGTAAGATTGGAAAAATAATTTGTTCCGGGAAACTCGGATTTGTAGGGGATATAGGTGTATTTAAAAAACATCGGGTCGCAGCCGACGATGTCAAAATCGGCGATACGGGTATACATTTCACCCGCGTCATTTATCACAAACATGGTAGAGGCGCTTACGGAAAGAGCCGCGGCCTTAAACGCGCCCCGTTCAGGGCCGATATAATTCCTGCTGAAATCGCTCCGTAAACCGGTATCGGCATAACATATCTCCTGCCCGTCCTCAAGGAGCATATAGGTCGTGGCGATTTCCATGGTACCGTTGTGGTGCTGATTGCCAAAGGGATCTTCGTAATATAAAACATGGTGATTCCGTTTCCCAAACGCCCAGGCTCTGTTTTTTGCGGTGCGTTTATCAAGAAAAAGTTGTTCCATAACCGGCCAACCCTCCCGGTCAATCCACACATTGCTTTTATGGGCGATGGATTGGTCAAAACAAAAACGGTAAAAGCCACCCTCGTCTGAAAGGGCGACCAGATCATCCGCATCGGCGGATATTTCGACGATCTTCTTCGGCTTATTAAAACTGATATTCAGGAAATCACGGGGCAACCCGTTGTTTTTAAAAAGCGCCCACTCGGCCGGTTTTTTTTCGCGGTTAATACTTTTATACCATATCAAGCCGTCATTGAGGACATAATAATGATAGCTATTAAACGTCTGAGTGGGGGTTTTTATATACACGGCTTCGGGGAAAATACCGTTTATATCATTTCCAGCCCCGGTCTTATAGGGATAGACATCCGAATCGAGATTGTTTTTTTTCAACGCGGCGCATGAAGATAACATGATAAAAACCAGCAGCGCCATTATTTTTGTTGTCTTGACCATCTTGTTTTTCCTTTAATTGCTGAAACTGTGGCGATCTAAACAAGTTTTTCAAGAGCGGTTCACCGGCCGAACAATCCTAATTTGCCGAATTTATGCCACTTTCCGGTATTACGTTTGTTGTTTTCTTCCATGGTTTTAAAAACAAAAGCCGCAAAGGCCGGGTCTTCCCCCGCCTCGGAGGAGGAGAAGGTCAGGATATCGTAGGGCTCACCGATAGAAGCGGCCTGGACCCCCTGGGCAAGAGCCCGGAATGAGGCGGCCACCGGGGGCCCCGCCAGATCCACGGAGTCAGCCTTCCCGCCCCCGGAAATTTCCGAAAGCACCAACACCAGGGTCCCCGATTTGTGAATCTTGAACCGGGCCGTAAGCTCCTTGACCAGAAAGAACCACCCCTTGATGTAATCGTTTACAATAGTATCAATATCAGAAGAGATCAGTTCCTCCGGCCGCCGGTACATGGAGGGAGGGGCGCAAACCAGAATGGCCTCGTGGATACGTTCAAGCCGGTTCTCCGCGGCAAGGGTAAGGGATCGGGCGGAGATAGGGCTTCCGGGATTCCAAATCAGCGGAATGAGCGCCTTCGTAACCGTATCATTTACCCCGCCTCCACCGGATTCCGAAAGCCGGTTCGGTATAAACGCCCCGGCAAAAGTTTCCACCCGCCTGGCCGCTTCCACGGCAATTGCCGCGGACAGGGAAGACTCGGTTCCCGCAATTAAAATACCCCTGGTCATGGGTTTAGTGTACACGCCCTTAGGCTTAAAAAGCAAGGGGTGGTTACCCTAAAGAATTCCGGGGTATGCTCTAAACTTGACCCATAACTTTTTACCCTCCACCGTTGGTTCACCGGGCGGTATTTGCGGTATTCTTAGTGAAATTTGTTTAAATGTTAAAATTTCCGATCGGTTGAATCGGGTAGGAGGCCGCCCATTATTTGAGCGGCCGTCCTCCCACACCACCGTGCGTACGGTTCCGTACACGGCGGTTCAATGAGCCGGAATAGGCACCCGTAATTTCAGAAGCCTGCCTATTCTTTCGTGGAGCATCTCAAATCGTTTCAACACTTCGGGAAATCCCTGTGTTTCGAGATACT
>JAIRMO010000120.1 GCA_031258625.1 Spirochaetaceae bacterium
GGACGGGGTATGGTTGGTTCGAGAGGAAATTTATAGTACTGGGGGTTTACTACCCCGCTATCATCGGCAGAGGATTGAACCGCCCCAGAGGGGCGGGGTATTAAACCCCCATCGAATAAGGAAACAACATGACCAAAGGGTCATGTTGTTTCAGCGCGGATCCTTAGCCGCCCCATTCCATATCAGGGTCTAGGGGGTAGAGGGGCCGCCGGATCTTTTGATAGGGAATCGTTTCCAGGACTTCGTTGGAGCAGCCCCGGGAGGTAGCCATGATGGCCCGGGCGGCGATGGAGCGGAAACAGGGTTCCAGGTACCCCAGTTTGACCACCACGAGGCAATAATCGGCGGGGTTTATCCCCAGGGCGGGCAGGAGTTCTTCCTCCCCAAAGCCGATGTGTTTTGAGGTGAGGGTGAGCCGCAGGTTACGGTAGGAAACCAGGACCAGGTCCGCGTGAAAGGGGCCGAATTCCCGGACTATGGTCTCGACCCGCACGCGGAGGGGGATCTTGCGGCCGTTCAGGGTGTCCCAGTTACCGCCGATGGTCAGGTTCAGCTCCGCGCCGGTTCCAGCCTTGATACAGGCCGCCGTTGCCGGGGCGTCGTAGAAACCGCTGTACAGGAGGGGGGTGGGGAGCTTATCCGCGGTTTCCAGGGTCTCCAGGATCCGTTCCAGTATATCCGTGGCGTCCCCCGCGGCCCCGGCGGTGGGGTTGTCCCCGGAATCGGAGATGAACACCGGCCGTTCCCCGGCCTCCAGCGCCGCCCGGTAGGCAACGGCCAGGGCCTCCTGGGGGCCGTAAAATTCGCTGCGGAAGGCAAAGTCTTTCCGCCGGGCCCAGAAGGCGGCGGCCAGCTCCCCGGCGGCGGCTTCCACCCCCAGGGCGTCCTCAAAGCCCGTAACCAGGGCGGACACCCCGTTATGCGCGTCATCCGCCCAGGGAAAACCCAAAAGGAAGGAGGCGGCCAGGATACCGGGCCGCGTTTCGATGCGGCGGCACGCCTCGATGAGGGAGGCCATGGGTTCCGCCTCGGACTCGGACTTCTCCCCGGCGATGAGCATGGGAACGCGGCGGTAGGCGGTGGTGAGGCGTTTCCCGGTTTTAAGGACGGAAAGGAGCATCCGGGCGGCGTGGGCCCCGGTTTCCGGACAGTCCACATGGGGAGCGGTCTTGTACCCCACAAAGCCGTCCGCCCCCCGGAGCATTTCCGGGGTAACCGTGGCGTGCATGTCCAGGGCTACGGTCACGGGAACCCCCGGGAGGATCTCCCGCAAGGCGCCGAGGATATCCCCCTCGGCGCAGCCCAGACCCTCCACCTTCATGGAACCGTGGAGGGCCAGACAGACCCCGTCCAGGGGCCCCTGGGCCAGGGCCTCCTTGGTCCGGTGGATAAATTCACGTTTAAGGCTGTAATAAAAGGGGGCGGACACCACCCCATTGGGGACCGCCCGGGCCAAAACCGTGGGAACTATTTCCGCGCCCGCTTCCTTGAGGGCGTTGATGATACCGGTGGAAGCATAACCGGGCAACAGCCCATTCTTGAGTATTTCATCCCCGTAGAAAACCACAAAGTCTTTGGGCCCGGTGATGATGGGGTTGAGGGTGTTTGATTCATGGTTCATGCCTCCTGAGAGGATACGCATGGAAACCTCCTAAAAAATAAATTAAACCTGTCCCAAAACCCGGTTGGGGTTGGAACGGTCTTGGATTTAGAAAAAAGCGGAGTTGGGGAAAGCTTCAATTTACTCCTTTAAAGCCCCTTCACCAAAACCCTTGATAAGCTGGGTGTGGAAGAAAAAATAAAACAATATCATGGGGAAGATACCGATCACCAGGGACGCGTACTGGAGGCCGTATTCGATATTCAGCCGCCCCGCAAATTGGGCGATGGTTACGGGGAGGCTTTTCAGGGCGGCCTTGGTGGTAAAAACAAAAACAAACAGGAATTCATTCCAGTGCCGCAAAAAGGAGAGGATCACCATGGTGGCGATCACCGGGGTGGAGAGGGGCAGGATCATCCGCCAGAAAACATACCCGTATTTGGCCCCGTCGATCTCCGCGGATTCGATGAGGGCATCGGGGATGCCCTTGAGGTAGGAGATGGCGATCATGACCGACATGGGGAGATCAAAGGCGATATAGGGCAAAATTACCCCCATACGGCGGTTAATGATGCCGATTTTTACTTCCGCGAGAAAGAGGGGGATGATCACCGCGTGGACCGTGATCATCAGCCCCAGGGCAAAGGCGCCGATAAAAAAGGCGGTGAACTTAAAGGGGAATTTGGTTATCCCAAAGGCGGCGGCCAGGGCGAGGAGAAGGGTCGCCAGGGTAGCGCTAACGGTGTAGATAAAGCTGTTGACCAGGGAGATCCCCAGGCCGCCCATGGTCCAGGCCCGGATATAGTTGTTGAAGGAGGGCGCTTTGGGCAGGCCCAGGGGATAGCGGACGATCTCCGCATGGGGCTTTAGGGAAGAATAGGCCAGCCATATCAGGGGGAAAATGGTGAGTACCGCGAAGATCAGCATCAAAACATAGGCGCTTATCCGCCAGGAAGGGGACGCCCGCTGGAGCGTTGAAGGATCAGTCATTATTCCACCTTGAAAATCCTCGAAACTCCCCGGGTAAGCAGGAGCGAAAGGATAATAAAAATGATGATAATTATGGACAGGGCGCTCCCGTATCCGTAATTCTGATGGACAAAGGTGGTATTGTACATATAAACCGCGATGACCTCGGTGTAATGGGCGGGGCCGCCGCCGGTCATGGAATATATCAGATCGAAGCTCTTAAAACTTCCGGAAACAGCGAGGATGGAATTGATAAAAATAACATACCCCAGCATGGGTACGATAACCCGGGCAAAGATCGTCCCCTCCCCGGCCCCTTCCATCCGGGCGGCTTCGAGTACCGTATTGGGGATCCGCTGCATATTAGCCAGGAAGATCACCATGTAGAGGCTGGTGTGCTGCCAAAGCAACACAAACATGATGGGTACGATGGCCAGGGTCTGGTTCTCCACGATGGTTATGATATAGTCCTGGTTTCCGGTGAAGGCCCGCATCATGGCGGTGAAGATCCCCACGGGGGAGAATATCCGGTTCCACAACTGGGCCACGATAACCGAAGAAATCGTAATCGGAAGAAAGATCAATACCTCAAAAAGGTTGTGTTTTTTTACCATTTTCCGGTGGAGCATATAGGCCAGGAGCAGCCCCAGGGGAATTTGGCCGAACACGGAAACCAGCACGATCATGATGTTGTTCCGCAGGCCTATATAAAACACCGGATCCTGAAACATCCGGATATAGTTATCCAGGCCCACAAATTTCATCTCCCCGTATCCCTTCCACTGGGTAAAACCCAAAGCGACACTGAAGATCAGGGGGAAAATTATCACTCCAATAAAAATCAGAAAAGCAGGCAGAATAAAACTGACGCAGCTTATCTTTTTATAGGTTTGGTAATTCATAATTCCTGAAAGGATACCCCCGGAAACAAAGTTCCGGGGGCTCTACCCTCAATTTGCGTCTACTTACGCCGGTTTGAGTCGTTGGCCGCAACCCAGGCTTCGTATTCCGCGGCAAGCTGGGCCGGGGTTTTCGTCCCCATCATCACCGCCTGAATGCCGGGGTTGAGCAGGTTGTTCACCCCCTCGCCGTCCATGACCGCGTCGATGACATAGCCCATGGACTGGGAATTGATCAGATCGATGTACTGTAGGTTGAGGTTGTCGAGGTTGTATTTGGTATAGTCCAGCTTGTAGGTGGGAACGGTACCGTACTTCATCAGGATATCCGCCCCTTCCTGGCCGTAGATGAAGCTCAGGAACTTCCAGGCGGCGTCGGCTTTGGCCCCGGAGAGTTTGGCGCTCATCGCCAGGGCTTCCCCCAGGGTGGCGGCGCTGGACCCCCGGACGGTTTCGCCGGGAACCGCGGGAAAGGCTATCACCTCGTATTGGGCAAAATCCTCCGGGGAAGCCGCGCCCTTGAGGGCGGAGATCCGCCAACCCGCGTCCAGGAGGTACACCGCTTTACCCTGGACAAAGGCGCCCCAGGCTTCGGGCCCCTCAAGCTGGTTCACCCCGGGGGGGAAAAGCTGGGTGTCCACCAGGCGTTTGATCACCGCGAGGGCGTCCACAAAGGGCTTGTCGGAGAACTTGGCGGTCCCCGCCCGGGCCCGGTCAAACCACGCGGTTCCACCCATCCGGTCCGTCAGCATGGAGAGCAGCAAGGACTGGGCCTGCCATTGCCCCTTGTTCCCGAACATCAGCGGGGTGTAGCCCGCGGCGCGGATGGCCGGGACCTGGGCTGTCATTTCGTCCAGGGTCCGGGGGGTGGTCAAGCCCAATTCCCGCTGGAGTTTGGTATTGACATACACCGCGGTACAGACCGCCATGTTTGGGGAAATGATGTAGATTTCCCCGTTGGGTCCCTGGGGCGCCCAGATGGCGGAATTGAAGTTGGCCTTAAAGGCATCGGTCAGGTAGGGCCGCAGGTCCTTTACCGCGCCCCGGTCAAGGATATAGCTTGATCGGGCGCCGGCGTAACAGGTGAACAGATCCGGAATATCCCCGGACGCGGCCATGGCCTGGAACTTATCGTGGAACTGCTCCCCGGATACATATTCAAATTCCAGCTTGATGTTGGGGTATTTCTTGGCAAACGCATCCAGGGTCACGGGCCAATATTCGTATTGGGGATTCGCCAGCTCAAGCTGCATATAAACCGACAGGGTAACCGTATCCCCGGATTCGGCGCCGCTCCCGGCCTTTTGACCCCCGGCAAAAACCACGGTCAAACCGGTTGCCAGTAATAGGGCAACTAAAACCAATCTTTTCATATTAACTTCCTCCCATAATATGTGTATATTATTACGAGTATAATACCGGTACGGGTCCTTGTAAAGGGTCCGCAATGCCTCATTGAAAAAGTAACCCAAAACCACCCATGCCTCATTTTGAAAAAGTAACCCAAATTAAGGCAGACTATCCGGTACCAACAGTTACCGGAGGTCAACATGGGGTTAAC
>JAIRMO010000154.1 GCA_031258625.1 Spirochaetaceae bacterium
TTTGGAACAGCTTCCTTGGATTTAAGAGAAAAACCGGGGCTTTTGACCGGTTTTTCCAAGAGCCTGTTCCAAAACCGTGCGCGTTAGCGCACAGTAAATTAGTTTTGGAACAGGCTCAAGATATTTTTATATAAAAATTGAAAATTTCCGGCGCCACGGATGGCGCCTGCGACGACCAATTTGTGCTAAAAAATAGCATATAACCACTGGTGGGCGAAGGGGGGCGCAGGATTCCCCTATGGGGGCCCGCTCCAGGGGCCTGAAACCCGCCGACGGGGGGTCCCTATATTTTGCCGATGCGGCGGCGGGCTTCCGGGATGCTGATCCCCTTCCGGGCGGCCCAATCCGCCAACTGATCCTCCCCAACGGCCCCCAGGCCGAAATAGTAAGCCCGGGGGCTGGAAAAAAATATGCCGCATACCGAAGCGGCGGGGACGATCATGGCGGTATCGGTTAATTCCAGGCCGCATTTTTCCCGGGCCCCCAATAAATCAAAACTTATCCGCTTATCATCGTGATCCGGGCAGGCGGGATACCCAAAGGCGGGGCGTATACCCTGGTAGGCTCCCCGGAGGATATCCTCCGCCGAGAGCTTCTCCTCCGGGGCGTAGGCCCACAGTTCCCGCCGTACCCGGAGGTGCATCTCCTCGATAAAGGCTTCGGCCAGAACGTTTGCCAGGCTGGAAAGGAGGAGCCTTCCGTAATCGTCATGCCGGGCCTTATAGGCGGCCTCCGCTTCCGGTAAGCCGAAGCCGGCGCTCAGGGCAAAAAGGCCGATCCAGCCGGCGCCTCCCCCGGCGTCCATAGGGGGGATAAGGTCGGCCAGACAGGGGTTGGGTAATCCGGCCCGTTTTTTTTCCTGGCTCCGCAGAAATGAAAACCGGGCTATTGCCTCCCCCGGTCCGGGGCCCGCCGCCGCGCCGCCGGGGTCGTAGAGGAAGAGGTCCTCCCCCTGGGAACGGGCCGGAAAAAAACCCAGGACCCCCCGGAGGTTGAGGATCCCCCGGGAGGCCGCCTGGTCCAGGAGGGTTTCGGCGTCCTCCAGCAGTTGGGCCTCCGCCTTTTCCCGCTCCGGGGTATCCCCGCGGGTTTTTCCCCGGGAAGCCGGGGACATATCCCAGGAACGGAGGAAGTCCTTCCAGTTGATATAGGGGATTATCCGGTTCAGCGGATAGTCGTTAAACGTTTGGGTTCCCCGGATCCGTGGTTCCGGGATCAACCCCGCGTCCGGGGGAATTTTATTTTCCCGGGCCTTTTCCAGGGGAAGCAGTTCAATCCGGGCCTGAATGGATTGGTGGCGCTCCGCCGCTTTCCGGTAATCGGATTCCAGTTCTTCCAAAAAACGGGGCCGGCCGGTGTCGGAAAGGAGGGCGCGGACCACCCCGGCGGAACGGCTCGCATCGGGAACATACACCACCGGCCCTGAGTATTCCGGGGCGATCTTCAAGCCCGTGTGGGCCAGGCTGGTAGCGGCCCCGCCGATGAGGAGGGGAATGGAAAGCTTTTGTTTTTCCATTTCCCGGGCAATTTTGATCATTTCATCCAAGGAAGGGGTGATAAGCCCGGAAAGGCCGATGAGGTCAACCGCTTCCTGTTCCGCGGTTTGCATGATCCGCTCCGGGGGTACCATAACCCCCAGGTCCAGGATGTCATACCCGTTACAACCCAACACCAAGCCCACGATGTTTTTCCCGATATCATGGACATCCCCCTTCACCGTGGCGAGGAGAATCCTGCCGCCGCCCTGAGCCCCCTGGGTATCACGGCTCTTTTCCGCCTCAATAAAAGGTTCCAGAACGGCCACCGCCTTTTTCATTACCCGGGCGCTGCGGATCACCTGGGGAAGGAAAAGCCGTCCGTCCCCAAAGCGGTCTCCCACTTCCCCCATGGCCCGCATCAGGGGCCCCTCGACTATCTCCAGGGAACGGGCATATCCGGACCGCAGCGCCCGGACATCCTCCTCAATATAATCGTCCTGACCCGTTATCATGGCATGGAGGATCCGGTCTTCCGGGGAAAGGGAGCGCCAGGTTTCGGCTTGTTTCTCCTTTTTTGCGGCCCCGGTTCCGGTTTTTTTCGCCGTTTCCATAGCCAAGGCAAGGAGCCGATCCGCGGGCCCGGGGGCCGGTCCCCGGCATAAAATGACGTCCTCCGCAGCCTGCCGCAGGGGGGGATCGAGCCGGTCATAGGGGGGGAGGCCGGCCTTTACGATAGCCAGGGAAAGACCCGCCGCTCCCGCGTATTTAAGAAAAACCGCGTGCATCGCTTCCCGGATCGGCTCATTGCCCCGGAAACTAAAGGAGAGGTTGGAAACCCCCGCGGAAATTTGAGCGCCGGGGCAGTGGGCGGTGATCCATTCGCAGGCGCGGATAAAATCCAGCGCATAACGGTCATGTTCGGGGATCCCCGTGGCCAGGGCAAACACATTGGGATCAAAGATAATATCCTCCCGGGGGAATCCCCGGCGGGTAAGCAGGGCATAGGCCCGGGCGGCAATTTCGATTTTCCGTTCATAGGAATCGGCCTGGCCCCGCTCGTCAAAGAGCATCACCACCACAGCCGCGCCGTAAGCCCGGGCAAGAAAGGCTTTGGTAAGAAATTCCTCCTCCCCTTCCTTGAGGCTGATGGAATTAACCACCCCCTTGCCCTGGAGACACTTCAGGCCGGCCTCCAGCACCTCCCAGCGGGAACTGTCGATCATAATGGGAAGGCGGGCGATATCCGGGTCCGAAAGGGCCAGGTTCAGGAAGCGAATCATGGCGGCCCGGGCGTCCAAAAAGGGGTCGTCCATACAGACGTTGATCACCTGGGCCCCCCGGTCTATCATGTCGTGGACCAAACCCAGGGTTTGCGGGTATTTTTCTTCTTTGATCAGGGTGAGGAATTTCCGGCTCCCCGGGGCGTGGGCCCGTTCCCCAATGACGGTGATCCCCCGCTCCCGGTTCACCCGGAGGGGTTCGAGCCCCGCGAGCCAGGTTCCCGGCCGCGGCTTGGGAGGGGTCCGGGGCCTCCTGCCCCGGGCTTTGGCGGCAATGGCGGCGATGTGGGCGGGGGTGGAACCGCAGCATCCCCCCAGGATGTTCACTAGCCCTTCCCGCAGATAGGTTTCTACCTGGGCCGCCATGGATTCGGGGGTCTCGTCGTAGTCGCCAAACTGATTGGGCAGCCCCGCGTTGGGATGGGCGCTGACCAGACAGGGGGCCAGACCGGCGAGTATTGCCAGGGGTTTTTTGAGCTGCTCCGCCCCAAAGGAACAGTTGAGCCCGATTGACCAGGGCTCGGCGTGGAGTACCGAAACCAAAAAGGCCTCCACGGTCTGTCCCGCCAGGAGCCGGCCCGCGGTATCGGAGACGGTGGCGGAGATCATCAGGGGGAAGTCCGGGAGGGTCAGACCCCGCTCCCCAAGGAGGCGATGGATAGCGGCGATGGCGGCTTTGGCGTTGAGGGTGTCAAAAACGGTTTCGATGAGGAGCATATCGGCGCCGCCGTCCAATAAACCCCGGGCGTTTTCGTAATAGGCCCCTTCCAGCTCGTCCCAGGTGACGCCCCGGCTGCCGGGATCGTCCATATCTGGGGACATACTGCCGCTTTTGGCGGTGGGCCCCATGCTTCCCGCCACAAACCGGGGCTTTTCGGGGGCGGCGTACCTGTCCGCCGCCTCCCGGGCGATCCGCGCCGCCGCAACGCTGATCTCGTAGGCCAGCTCCCCAAGACCGTAGTCCGCCAGGGACACCTCCGTGGAATTGAAGCTGCAGGTTTCAATGATGTCCGCCCCGGCCTGTAGATAGGCTTCGTGGATTCCAGAAATAAGCTCCGGTTTGGTAAGGCAGAGGAGGTCGTTACAGCCCGACAATTCCCTTCCATGGGAGGCGAACCGGCCGCCCCGGAAATCGGCTTCGGAAAGATGGAAGGTCTGGATCATGGACCCCATGGCGCCATCGAGGATAAGGATCCGTTCCCGGGCAATTTTGTTGAGCCCCGCCCGAATAGTCATAAAAGAAACTGTACCATATTGGGGGAGAAGGGAGAAGGGCCGGACAAAAACAGGCGGCAATTCCCATTCAGCTTGTATCCCGGCTGTGTTGTTTCCCATATTACGTACAAATTTATTTTAGATCCCGGTTACGTATGTCGAAAATATAAACAATCGAAAAGGGTTCAAAATCCGGTAATTTCCCTGGGGCCTTGATTTTGAAACGAGTTTATATGGAACGCTGGGGAGTTAGAATACATTTGTTGAGGGAATTTATGAAAAAGACAAGTATTATCGTAATACTGGTTTTGTTATTTATCGCTGGAACCAATACCGGAGCCCGCGGATTAAAGCAGGCTTTAAACCAGTCCGCTTCTGTCGCTGTAGAGCCTGCACCCGAATTCGTACCGCCGCCGCCGCTGCCTAAAACGCCTTTTACCGTTTCCCTACGCAGAATCCTTCCGGATGATCAGCTCAATAGGGTGCAATTTTACCTGTCCAATGCGCTTACCCTAACCAAAGAGGAAAACAAGCTAAACATCAAAGTCGATTCGGATGGTAAAATAATCAGAACCGACGGACTGGATTCCAATCAAATAAAAATACCGATGGAAACACCGGGACGGCTGGGACAGATCAATACTGATGAATATGATGTCCTCGCGATTTGTTTTGAAGATAGTAATGTAAATAACAATGTCATTTATTTTCAGCCAAACCCGGAAAAAGACCGGTATGAATTACTGTTTTTTTCGCGGGACGGTATAAAGCTGATAAGATACGGCGACACGGATTATGAAATTTCTTATTCCCGTGAACTACCCTATTTATTAGTGGTTAATGAACAACAAATAGATGATAGTATTAAAACCAGAACCGTCACCGGCCGCAGCCAAAAGGAGTACTGAGCCGGATAGGTCTGGGCTAAAGGACCGGCTGTTTCCAGTGCCAGATTGGCAGGGAAAGTTCCGAAGAAAAAGGATTGGTCTTCTCAAAATCCGGGAACCAATCGGTATTTCCGGGGACCAGTTCCTGATAAAAACCGTCTTCTATACCCAATTCCTCAAGCCAACGGAGCAGGGTTTCGTATTCCTTTTCCGAGATATACCGGGTTGGAATATCCGGCCCCCCGGTTTTTGGCGGGGTGTATTGGGTCATCAGGGAGAGAAGGGCCCGGCCTTGGGCGTTGCCGACAAACCAGCGGAGTACCTGCCGGGTGGCATCCAGGTAACCGGGTAAAACCAAATGCCGGATAAGCACCCCGGAGCGGAGGACCCGGGGGGGTTCCGCTCCGTTACCGCCGGGGCCTTTTGTTCCGGAAGGCCCGAACCGAAGGTCCCGAAAATCCATCATCCTGCGTATCGCCGCCGTTGCCCTTTCCGGGTAATCCGGGGCCTTGAAAAACCGGGCCGCCAGGGCCGGATCCAGGGTCTTAAGGTCCGGGAGGTACACCTCCACGGTATCCCGGAGTAAATCCAGGGCCCCGGGGCTTTCATAGGCCGAGGAATTCCACAACACCGGAAGGGTAAGGCCCTGACCCCGGGCGGCCTTGATTCCCCGTACCAGGGCGGGCACATCATGGCTCCCGGTAACGATATTGATATTCTCCGCCCCCTGTTCCTGGAGGACCAGCGCGATCCGGACAAATTCCCCTTCCGTAACGATCCTGCCCATCCCCTCCCGGGAAATTTGCCAATTCTGACAAAACCCACAGCCCAGGTTACAGCCGCTCACAAAGATGGTTCCGGACCCGCCTGCTCCGGTGATGGGCGGCTCTTCCCCCCGGTGGATACCCGCGGCGGCAATCCTGAGTTCCGCGGTTTCCCCACAAAACCCCTTCTCCCCGGCCAGACGGTCCACCCCGCAGTTCCGGGGACAGAGATCACAGGCCGCATAAACATTGCTTATATTCCAAACTTCCGCGGGGGAGTCCATTTTTCGTATACTCCCTTTTGTTATACTCCGTAGAGGCTTTCCCAAAACTTCAGTTTTTGGGAAAGCAACTTTGAAATTCGCAGTTTTGTAAGGCTGAAAGCCTAAAAAACTGCAAGAGCCTGTCCCAAAACCGTGCGCGGTAGCGCACAGTCAATTAGTTTTGGGACAGGCTCCGTATTTATCCCATAGACAAGGGATCCGAACAAAAGGCGGTTTATCCCGAATCCCGGCTTAACCGGAAGGACATTTCCGTGACGGAAAGATTGGGGAACCGGCGGCGGACCCCCTCAAGGAGTTCCTTTTGTTTGGTTTTGAGGATCTGGATCCAGCCGGGATGATCCGCCTCAACCAGCAGGACGGAACCTTCCAGTTCTTTTATCCGTGAATGGCCGGCCGCGGCGGGGATATTACTCTCCTCCGTTAAAATATTCCAGGATAAAAAAAGCTCGGAATATCCCTGGGCTTTTTTGAAGGTCTTTTCATTTAAAATTGAAGCGAGTAGATCCCCGGCTTTTTTCATTTTGTTAATACCCCGCCGGACACAGTATACACCAAAGTATGGGATTTACGATACCGGTCATAGGGTTCCTCGGGCAGAAAGGTATAAAAAGCCTGCTCGTATTCAGGCATGACCAAAAGAAATTTCCGCCGTTTTTCCGGATCCAGCTCCAAAAGTACGTCGTCCAGAAGAAGGACCGGGTTTTTCCCGGTTACCCCGGAAAAACGGCGGGCCTGGGCGATCCGGAGCAGTAAGGCCAAAAGGCGGCGCTGCCCGGTGGAAGCCTTGCCGGAAAATTCCGATCCCCCCCGGGTAAACACATACCGGTCCCGGTGGGGGCCCGAAAGGCAGACCCCGGCGGTTATATCGGCCTCCCGCCGTTTCTCCAAAAACGCCGTAACCCCCTCCAGGGTGGCTTCCTTCCATGAGGGAACATACCGGACCCCGATACCGTCTATGCCGGAAACTTCTTCATACAGGGGCCCAAAGATCCGGGAGAACTGTTCCGCCGATTCCGCCCGTTTTTCCATCACCGGTAGGCCGTATAAAGCAAGCTGGGGATCCAGGGCGTCCAGTACGGCGCCGGTATCCCTATTACCGTAACGTTCCTTCAAAAGGGTATTCCGGGTTTTCAGGACCTTCCGGTACTTCCGCAGATCCTCCAGATAAAGGGGATCGTAAAGACTCTGACTCTGGTCAAAAAACCAGCGCCGCCGCTCAGGACTGCCCGCCACGAATTCCATATCCTCATGGCAAAAAACAATACAGGGGGCTACTTCCAGGAGTTCCTTCCGGTCAACGATATTTTTTCCGTCAATCTGAATGTTTTTTTTACTGTTTTCAATTTTTATCAGGACTTTTTCATATACCGAATCTTTTATTTTTATCGACGCGGAACAGTCCTTTTCCCCATTTCGGACCAATTCCCCATCCCGGACCCCCCTAAAGGATGAAGCGTAGGAACAAAAATAAAGGGCCTCAAGAAAATTGGTTTTACCCTGTCCGTTTTCACCGATAAGAAAGATATCCCTGCCGCCGGTATCTATCTCGACATCCGCAAGGTTCCGAAACGCGGTGGTCCGCAGGGCGTCAATGGACATGGTTCAACAGAAAAACCCGATTATTCAAGCTGCATAGGCATGACAATATGAAAAAAGTCTTTTTCCGGTACCGGCTTAATCGTTATAGCCCTGGTCGGTTCGGTAAAATGAACACTTATTTCATCCTCATTTATTACTTTAAAGGGTTCTTCAATATAACGATAATTAAGGGCAATAGAAACATTTTCCCCCTCATATTTACAGGATATTTCTTCCTTGGCAACCCCTAATTCACTTTCTTCAGACGAAACCGATATAACCCCCGGTTCAAGTCCCAGATAAACCCGCCGGGACTTCTGTTCCACTAAAAGGGAAACCCTTTTTAAGGCGTCCAGCATTTCCAGGCGGTTTACTAAAAAAGAAAAACTCTGTTTTTCCGGGATAACCTTACTATAATTGGGAAACTGGCCCTCAATAAGGACCGAAGAAAGAAGATAAGATCCAAACCGGATAAAAATGATTTTATCGGTCACGGAAATTGAAACAAGCCCTTCATCCCCGGCTCTTTTGGTAATAATATTAAGAATTTTAGGAGGAATAATAATCCCGGTAAAGTCTTTTATATCATTTCCCGCGTCTTTTTTTATATACGCAAGACGGCGGCCGTCGGTGGCTACCATGACGATCCTATCTTCCTGTTTTTCAAAAAACACCCCGTTCATAAAATAACGGGTTTCGTCATCGGATATGGCAAATACCGTCTGGATTATCATATCCTTGAATTCCTTAACCGGCATTTCAAAAAATTCCCCCTCACCGATGGCAGGAAATTCAGGAAATTTATCGGAATCAATGCTTTTAAGCTGGAATCTGATCTTTTTAGATACCGGTTTAATAACTATTTTCATTTCATTCTGTTCAAATTCCAGTTCTCCGTCGGGAATTGAGTTAAGGATCCCCAAAAATTTCTCTCCAAATACCGTAATAGTTCCCGGTTCCTGTACGATTACCGGTATTTTAGTCTCGAAATTTACCTTAATATCGGTGGCTTTTATATAAAGGGTATCATTATCCGCTTCAAGATATATATTTGATAATATGGACATAGCGTTTTTTGACGATATGATCTCTTGGGCAATGGATATTTCTTTAAGTAAGATACTCCGTTCAGCGGTGAATTTCATATTCTTTTATCTCCTATTTAAATATATATATAGTAATAATAGTAATAAGCCCTGTTAATATGTGGAAAAGTATATTATTTCCATATATTATCTGTAATTATACTTTTCACAATATTCGGAGAAGTATTATATATAATCAGACTTATACTAATTTACCATAAATATACACCATTTATACAAAAATATTAACAGGTTTTAAGATTTGGCGCTATATTCCTTTATTAACCTGATAAGATTTTGTATAATAGATTCCATTTTTGGATCGGATCGTATCCGTTCTTCGATAATATTACAGGAATGCATAACCGTAGTATGGTCCCGTCCGCCTATGGCTTGTCCTATTTCGGTAGTGGAATATTCGGTAATTTGCCGGGCTATATACATGGAAAGCTGGCGGGGAAATACAATATTTTGTGTTTTTTTTCGCCCCTTTAGATCATTAATAGTCAGGGAATAGTTCTCCGCTATTACCCGCAAAATGGTCTCTATAGACATATTTGATTGCCGCGGAGAGGCAAAAACATCTTTAAGCTGCTGCCGGGCTGTTTCCAAGGTTATGGATTTACCCACCAATTCACTATAGGCGATGAGTTTGATCAAGGCCGCTTCCAGATCCCGGATATTGGAGGATACATTTTTGCTTACCAGCTCAATCACCTCATCAGGAATGGAGATATTTTTGATTTCTATTTTCTTTTTTAAGATGGCGCACCGGGTTTCATAATTTGGGGGTTGAAGGTCCACATTAAGCCCCATCTCAAACCGGGATTTGAGCCGGTCGGTAAGGTTTTTCAGCTCCGAAACCGGACGGTCACAGGTAAAAACGATCTGTTTTTTTGCGTTGTACAGGGCGTCAAAGGTATAAAAAAGTTCTTCCTGGGTCCCGGACTTATTTTGTAAAAAGTGAATGTCGTCGATTAAAAGGACATCGGTATACCGGTATTTGTTTTTAAAGGGCTGCATTTTGTTTTCTTGAATGGCCTGGATAAATTCGTTGGTAAAGCTCTCCGCGGTGATATAGATAATTTTATTATCCGAGTTGTTAAAAAGATAGTTCCCTATGGCCTGCATAAGGTGGGTTTTCCCCAGTCCCACCCCGCCGTATATAAGACAGGGATTATAGGCGTTGCCGGGATTCCGGCTTATGGCTGTGGCGGCATTGACGGCGAAGATATTGTTTTCACCGATAACATACTTATCAAAGGTATAGTCCTCCCGGAGTTGGAAATAGGTTTCCTTTTTTTTCCCTGATCGGGGGGATTCCCGGGAGACCGCGTTATTTTCCGGTACGGCCTGCGGCTCGGGGGCTCCTTTGTCTATAGAGTTGGAATTTATTTCAAAAACAATCGATATATTTTTATTGGATAAATCTTTTAACGTATTTTCCATGTTGTTCAGGTAACGTTTTTTGATCATGTCCCGCTGAAGTGAGGTAGGAACGGAAATAACGATTTCGTGTTCCGTGGCCCGGAGATATTTCATATTAAACCCCAGGGAAAACTCTTGTTCCCCCAATTCACCCCGGATATGGTCCATGGTTTTTTTCCAGAATAGTTCGTAATCCCATTCAGCCATAAATAAACCCTTAAAATAAGGTGGAAGATATTAACATCTTATCCACAATGATAAAAATGGTCCTCAATAATAAATGAGAAACATCGATCATCATTTACTATTTCTCCTTAATGCCTGAATAGTAAAATTTTTGTATTTTCATATAATACAAATAATTATCGAATATAAAATACTATTTATTACCATATGATATAGGATTCTAAAACGTAAAAAGACCCATATTGGAAATACCCTCCCGATTTATCCACAACATATACACAAGCAAAGCAACATGAGGCAGCTTTTAAGGGCAATATTACTATGATAACCTAGTCAGTATTCTATCCATCTTTACTTTTTTATGCAATATTAATATACTAAAATCGCGTATTAAAAATACGTTTTATCGAACGCTTTTTTAAGATTTCGCTGGTCCCGCAGACCATGATTTTGAAATTAACTCATCGTGTTAGGAAAAAACGGATGAATTCAGATTATTCTGCCCAAAACATTCAGGTGCTTAAGGGCCTGGAAGCGGTACGAAAACGCCCCGGTATGTACATAGGTACCACCGGTATCGACGGCCTCCATCATTTGGTATTCGAGGTGGTGGATAACTCCGTGGACGAGGCCATGCAGGGTCATTGTGACACTATTTTGGTGGTGCTGGAAGGGAACGATGTGGTCCGGGTGGAGGATAACGGCCGGGGTATCCCCGTGGATATCCACCCCTCCGAAGGGGTGAGCGCCCTGGAGCTGGTCATGACCCGGCTCCATGCGGGGGGCAAATTCGACAAAAAGTCCTACAAGGTTTCCGGGGGGCTTCACGGGGTGGGGGTGTCGGTGGTGAACGCCCTTTCCGAATGGTGCGAGGCCCTGGTCCACATGGACGGCAAGGTCTATACCCAAAGGTACCGCATCGGCGTCCCCGACGGCCCCACCCAGGAAACGGGCGCCACCGGCCGCCGGGGTACGGTGATCCGGTTCAAGGCGGATACTTCAATTTTTGAGACCACCACCTATAACTTTGACGCCCTTTCCAACCGCCTGCGGGAACTGGCCTTTCTCAACAAGGGCCTTACGATCACCATCCGGGACGAGCGGCTTTCGACCCCCAAGGTCCACGAATTCAAGTTCGACGGGGGGGTAAAAAGTTTTGTGGAGTACCTCAACGAGAACAAAACCGTTCTGTACAGGGACCCTATTTTTATCGAGGGGTCCCGGGACGGGGTGGATGTGGAGTGCGCCATCCAGTACAACGACGGCTTTAACGAGATTATGTTCTCCTTTGTGAACGACATCAATACCCGGGAAGGGGGAACCCACCTGGTGGGGTTCAAGTCCGCCCTTACCCGGACCTTAAATGAGTTCCTCAAAAAGTCCAAACAGGCCAAAAAGCTGGATGAAAGCCTCTCCGGGGAGGATGTCCGGGAGGGGCTTACCGCGGTGTTGTCGGTCAAGGTCCCCAACCCCCAGTTTGAGGGTCAGACCAAGGGGACGCTGGGGAATTCCGAGGTCAAGGGTATCGTGGAATCCCTGGTGAACGAACACCTGGAACTTTTTCTGGATCAACACCCCGATGTGATAAACAACATCCTGGAAAAGTCCGTCCTGGCCGCCCGGGCCCGGATCGCCGCCCGCCAGGCCCGGGACGCCACCCGGCGGAAAAACATGATGGACAGCGCGGGCCTTCCGGGGAAGCTGGCGGACTGTTCCGAAAAGGACCCGGCCCTTTGCGAGCTCTTCATCGTGGAGGGGGATTCCGCCGGGGGCTCCGCCAAAATGGGCCGGAACCGCCGGTACCAGGCGATCCTTTCCCTTTTCGGCAAGATGCTCAACGTGGAAAAAACCCGGATCGAAAAGGTGGTGACCAACGAAAAACTCCAGCCCATCATCGCCAGTATCGGCGGCGGCGCGGGGAACGACTTTAACGTGTCCAAGATCCGCTACCACAAGATCATCATCATGGCCGATGCCGACGTGGACGGCTCCCATATCCGTACCCTGCTCCTCACCTTTTTTTACCGGTATATGACCGAGCTTATCGAGCGGGGCCATGTGTACCTGGCCATGCCCCCCCTCTACAAGGTGAGCTACGAAAAAAAGGCCTTTTACGCCTATGACGACGCGGAGAAAAACCGGATCCTCCAGGAGTCCGGCAAGGACCCGGAAAAGGTTTCGGTCCAGCGTTACAAAGGTCTGGGGGAGATGAACGCCGATGAGCTCTGCGACACCACCATGGACCCGGCCCAGCGGAACATCATCCAGGTCCACCTGGACGACGCCGTGGAGGCGGAGCGGATCTTCTCCACCCTCATGGGGGAACACGTAGCCCCCCGCCGGGAATTTATCGAGGAGAACGCCCTCCTGGTGAGCAATCTGGACGTGTAAAGGGGGTCTACACGTTGCATTTCCGGAATGGGGCTAGAGGTGTGGGAGGTATTGGTACCGCAGTTGTCGCGCCGGCCTAACCACACGAAACCCCGAGGGCCTGTGCGTATACGCGAGGTATTGTACTATTCCCCGCCGGGCTGTTATATTAAGATTATGACCCCGCGAAAAATGCCCATCGGGATCCAGGATTTTGAGAAGCTCCGTACCAATGGGTACGTGTATGTGGACAAGACCGCCTACGTGTACCGGCTGGTAGCCGAGACCACCCCCTATTTTCTGAGCCGGCCCCGGCGTTTTGGGAAAAGCCTTTTCCTCTCCACTTTAAAGGCCTATTTTTTGGGGAAACGGGAGCTTTTCGAGGGGGCCTCGGAACAACCCGGGTCTGC
>JAIRMO010000178.1 GCA_031258625.1 Spirochaetaceae bacterium
GGCTCCCCGCCTGATCGATGAGGGCGGAGAGATCGGCGTTCCCCTTAAACCGGAGGACGTTGACCATAAAGATATTGAGTTTGTTGATGATATTGGGGGGGAGGAGGTTCCCGTCCACCTCCACCGACAGGGCGGGATAGTTCCGTTCCCGGGCCCAGGGGGTAAAAAGCCCCTCGATAACCCGGCCGATGAGGCAGGCAAAGGGGGAAATGTTCACGATCCCCGAATAGCCCTGCTCCATGGCGGAGGCGGCGACCCCGCTGGATACGGCAATCTCCGAATTGAGTTCCAGGTTGACAAAGTTTTTCTGGGTATTCTCCATGATCTCGTGCATATCGTGGGGGGTTTTGGGAATGAGTCCCGTGGGTTCCAGGATGGAGAGGACCCTCTTTTCTATCGAATGTTTCCACCACTCCTCGATTTCCAGCTTTTTGAGGTCCCGCCAGGGTTTGGAAAAGAGCCGCCTTCCCGGTTTCCTCAAATTGATGAGTTTTTTCAAGGCGTATTCCCGGACAAAGTCCAGATAGTGGATCCACTCGGAGATCCCCGCGACCTTGACGACGATCCCCCGCTCACTCATCAGGTCCGTGAGTTCCCCCACGGCGAAATCATCCCGGCGCACGTAGATCTCCCCCACCACAAGGACTTTGGGACAGTCGGTGAGCCGCCGTTTGAGGGGGATCTGCTTCACCTCCTCCGCCACCTGCCGCAATTCCCGCCAGATCCGGGGGGGATCATGCTCCACCGCGTCCATAACCTTACGCCAGGACCTCTCATAGTCCCTCTGGGCCTGTTCCGGATCCGCGGCCAGGGCTTTGAGGGAGGTCTGGATGTCCTTGAGGTAGTCCGAAAGGACCAAGCCCTTCCACATTTCTTTGGCAAAATTCGGGCCTAATTCGGTGTAGGAATTGTCCGCGGAGAGGATGAAAACCACCACGTTTTCGAGCCGCAGGTCCTTAAAGAGGTTTTCGTAGTACACGTAGTATTGGCCGGTCCGGCAGGGCCCGGTGGTGATGGGCACAAAGAGGAGGTACAACTCGTCCTTGCGGTACTTTTCGCTGTTAAAAAACTGGAGGGCGCCCCCCAGGACCAGGTGGCTGGGGACACATTCCTTCCCCGAGGCGTGGGAACGGGCTATCTGTACGGTTTTGGCGGTGGCCACCGGCAGGGCCTCGGCGTTGATCCCCAGGCTCCGCACCGCGGCGCCCATATATTCGGTGGAAATCGCCCCCATGTTGGACAGGAGTACCTTGACCCGTTTATTGCCCCGGATGGGCGCCTTTTCCCCGGTTTTTTCGTTTTCTATCCTGAGGTCCTCCCCGCCCCCCGCAGCCGGGTCGTAGACGAAACGCCACCCGTTGTCGTACCGTTCCCCCGCAAGATCGGCCTTCTTGGACCGGTAGCCGTCGATGATGTCGAGGAAGGCCTCAACCCGGGTATCCACCCCGGCGTCCGCCGAATGGGAGTCCAGTTCCAGCACGAGGAAGGGCTTTTGCCCCATTATCCATTTGAGGTAGTGGAGAATAAAGGAGTCCGGGGCGCAGGAGAAGTTGGTGATATAGGTAACGTAGATGTTCTCCTCGTCCTTGAGGAGATTCGCCGACTTCACATCCTGCTGGCCGTAGTACCAGTACATATTGGGGAAGATCTTCTGTTCCTCAAAGGGGAGGATGTCGAAGGGCACGATGGAATACCCCCGGGTCGTGAATTTCCGGGGGATCCCCATGTTGGCCTCCGGGGTAAAGGCGTTGTAGGGCCGGCCCAGAACGGCGATCACCGGCCGGTCCGCCTTGCGGGCGTCCTCCAGGGCCTCCAGCCCCAGTTGCTTCACTGCGGCGAAATAGGCCTTTTGCTTGTCCAGGGCCGCGGCAAAGGCCGCCCTGGTCTCCCCCTCCCCGATACCCAGCCGCCGGGTCATCTCCATAAAAAGCTCCAGGGCCTTGGCCTCCCCGAACTTGAAGCTCACCACCAGGGGGAGGAAACGGCTCTTGTCCACATCGGGGAAGGCCTTCTCGATATAGTAGGGAAGGCTCTGGGTGATGGGGCAGAAGTTGGCGTGGACCTCCTCCTCGTAACTGGGCATATCCCTGAAATGGGGGAGGAACACGTAGTCCGCCCCCTTGTCCAGGCAGTCCTGGACCGCGCCGTGGGCGATCTCCGCGGGGAAGCAGTAGGTGGACTCCGCCCGGGCCACCCCTTCATGGGCCACCTCGGTGGAGAGAAAGGTCCGGATCCCCAATTCGTGGAAGAACCAGGAGTACAGGGGATAGAGGGTATGAACCGAAAAGGCCCGGGGAATACCGACCACAAAGTCCCGCTTTGCGGTTTCCTTTTCTCCGGCAGCGGCTTCCGCCGGCGCGGGGACGGGGGCGGCGAATTCCTCAAAAAGCATACGCTGGCGTTTTTCCACGTAATCGAAGATCGGCGCGCCCGCGGACTGCACGTCCACCGCCTTCCGCATATTGGTATACTTGTTGCACCGCCCCCCGAACATATACTTGTGGCCGTTGACGTTGAGGACCTGGATAGGGCAGCGGTTATCACAGGAACGGCAGGTAAAGACCCGCTCGTAAGCGATTTCCCGGGTGATGAGGTCGTCGATATCCACGATCCGCTCCCCCAAGAGGCCCTCGGCGTTTTTGCGTTTTGCCAGGAGGGCCACCCCGAAACAGCCCATCAGTTCCGGCGAGGGGGGGACCAGGATCTCCTTGTCCAGCATCATGGCAAAGGCCAGGGGGACCGCCACATTTTTGGCTACCCCCCCCTGGAGGAAGATCTTCCCCCCGATGGTCCGGTTCCCCACCACCCGGTTCAGGTAGTTGGCCACGATGGAACAGGCGATCCCCGCGGTGATGTTCTCCCGGGACGCCCCCTGCTGAACCGCCTTGCGGATGTCCGAGTTGATAAAGGCGGAGCAGTGTTCCCCGAATTTGCAGGGGGCGTCCGCCCTGAGGGCGATGGGGCCGATGTCTTTGGCGCTGTGGATGGAGAGGTCCCCGGAGGCGGATTCCTCCAGGAAGGAGCCGGTTCCCGCGGAACAGGCCTCGTTCATGGCGTAGTCGATGGGGACCGAATTCTTGAGGAGCACGTACTTGGCGTCCTGGCCCCCGATCTCGAAGATGGTCTCCACCTCCGGGTCGAAGTAGGTGGTCCCCACGGAATGGGCGATGATCTCGTTGTAGACCCCGGGGGTTTCCAGGAACACCCCCAGGATCTCCCGGGAGGAGCCGGTGGTGGATACCAGGCGGATATCGATCTTTTTATCCCCCGTATCGGCGACGATCTTCTCCTGGATGAAAGCTAAGCACTCCTTGAGGGCCTTGACCGGGTCCCCGTGGGTCCGGCCGTAGTGGCTGGCCACGATCTCGTCGGTCTCCATGTCCACGAGGCACGCCTTGGTGGTGGTGGAACCCCCGTCCACCCCCAGGATATAGCGCCGGTCCGGCCGGACCTTGCCGCCGCTCTTGTCGAAGGTCCTGACCTTCCCCTCCCAGTCCGCCAGGGCCCCCAGGGCGCCGAAGCGGACCGCGTTGGGTTTGAGGAGCCGGTCCCCCCGGGGCAGGGGGCTCCCCGATTCCGGGGCCAGCACCGCCGCGCCCAGGGCCTCAAAGACCGCCGCCGTTTCGGGGATGATAAATTCGATGTGGGGGGCCTTTTCCCGGATAAAACGGATGATATGCCGGTTCAGCGTGATCCCCCCGGTCAGCACCACCCGGCCGGAGTGTACCTTGGCCCGCTTGAGGAAGTCGATGACCTTGACGGCCATCACGTCCGAAAGGGAGAGGACGATGTCGTTCTTGGTGGCCTCCCGCTTGTTCAGACGGTGGGTACAGTCGCTTTTCATAAACACCGAACACCGGGTGGAAAGGGGGTAGACCTTGGCATCGTCCGGCACCAGGTCGATATCCTCCAGGGTCATATCCATCCGGGCAAGCTGCTGTTTGAGGAATTCCCCGGTCCCGGAGGCGCATTTGTTCCCGGAAAAGTTGTTGATGATCTTGCCCCGGTCATCCAGGGAGTAGACCACCAGGTCCTCCCCCCCCATGCTGACCACCGCGTCGGCCTTGACTTTCAAGGCCCGGAGGGCGGCCTCCACACAGAGGGGCTCCAGGGTACCGGCGGCGTCAAACATGAACCGGCCCTCGTTCCCCGTTACCAGGGTGGGGATGCCCTCGCCCACGGCGCCTTCGGCGAGAAGCCGCCGTACCGCCGCGGCAAAGTCCCCCTCGTGGGGGATCGCCGCATCCCATACCACCCGGCTTTCCGCTGCCGGTGAACCCTCTGTCTCAATTACCACCATCTTCAAACTGGTGGATCCGATATTTATACCTAACGACCGCATAACACCTCTCAAGAAGGGGAAATAACAACCTCAAGGCGGTTCCAAAACCCCCTGACCCGAGGGGACCATACCCTTGAAACCGCAATCTAAATTTAAGAAAAAACAGGTTTGAGACCTATTTTTTCAATACCGGTTCTCAAAACCAATCGAATTTTAAAACCGGCCCAATCAACAAAAACTCAGAACTATCTGAACCGGTTTCAAAACCCGGCTCCAAAAAAAACGGCCCGGAACCTACTTTTTCTCTTAAATCTAAGGCTGCTGTTTCAAAACCGAAGTTTTGAAACAGCCTCATCTTACTTAATTTTAAAATAAAAATATAGAGGCTCTTCGAGCCTCTATGGAACAGCGCATGGATCCGCCCTCCGGCGCGGTATTTTTAAGGGCGCTTTATTTCAATGAAGATTCGTTCATAGGAAATTTATACTCATTGGTTCCGGGGTATTCTCCCGGAACCTGGGGGATTAGAAGTACCGCTTCAACAATCCCTTAAAACCGGCACAGTGACGGGCTTCGTCCCGGGCCATTTCATGGACCGTATCGTGGATGGCGTCATACCCCCGTTCCTTCGCCCGCTTTGCCACGTCAACCTTACCGGCACAGGCGCCGTGTTCCGCCTCAATCCTGAGTTCCAGGTTCTTTTTGGTACTGGCGGTGATAACTTCCCCCAGGAGTTCCGCGAATTTGGCGGCATGTTCCGCTTCCTCAAAGGCATACCGCTTGTAGGCCTCGGCTACTTCGGGATATCCCTCCCGTTCCGCCACCCGGCTCATGGCCAGGTACATCCCCACTTCGCTGCATTCCCCGTTGAAATTGGCCCGGAGGTCATCGATAATATCCTGCTCAACCCCCTTGGCGACCCCGACCACATGCTCCGCGGCAAAGGCCGCCCCTTCAACCTGCTCCTTGAATTTTGACGCCGGAGCCTTGCAGGTAGGACAAGACTCGGGAGGCTGATCCCCGGTGTGAACGTAACCACATACCGTACAAACCCATTTTTTCATTTTAACACTCTCCATTCATTTAAAAAATTACAACGGCATAAGCCGCGGTTTTCATATAAAAATCCGGTACATCCCCCTGGCTTTTTCAAGGGGATACTGTTCCGCGCAAGAACCGCAGAGGCCGTAAAAAACGGTCCAACGGACATCCACGCGGAAACATTCCCGATCTCCCCCGAACCTGCCCCGGAGGGGCATAGGCCCCCAATCCAGGAGGGCGGTGAATGTTTTGGGATCCGGACAGGGGAGATCTACCACCCGGCCGCAATGGCGGCACACCAGATGGGGATGGGGTTCTATGTCCCCGTCAAACCGTTCCTCCCCGTTCACAACACCCAGGGAAACCACTAACCCTTCCTGTCGGAAAACGTTGATGTTCCGGTATACCGTACCCAGGGAAAGGTCGGGGATCACCGGCTTTAGCCGCTCGTACACCCACTGGGCGCCGGGATGGGATAGGGTGGACCGAATAACCTCCAAAATGGCATCCCGTTTTTTGCTATGTTTCCGTTCAATTGGGATCATATTTTAATAATAATAACTATTATTAAAATATGCAAGAGAAATTTTCAAAAAATTTGAATTTATGAGCCTGTCCCAAAGCCTAAAGAGCGGCCCGGCGTTCAGCCTCCGCCGCTTCCTTTTCAAGGTCTATGGCGCGGAAGATCTCCGCAGAACGCCGGTAGGCGGCAAGGGCCTCGTCCCGGCGGGCGGCCTTTTTATACACCTCTCCCATGGCAAGCCAGTCCATACCCAGGCCGTAACTGTTTTCCGCCCGGCGGTCCAGGACCAGGGCCTGGGAAAGGGCCTCCAGGGCGGGGCCGTACCGGCCGGAAACGGACCGGACCGAGGCGATGAGGTACCAGTCATAGGCGGCCAGTTCCAGATACCGCTCCTGTTCGTGGATAACCAGGGCTTTTTCCAGGGCGTTTTCCGCTTCGGTCCAGCGGCCACGCTCCTTTTCGGCAAGGCCGATGACGGTCCATCCCAGGGCGCTGTTGAGCTTATCCGACTTTAACCGGACCAAATCTTCGGTTACCGCGGCGATAATCTTCTCCGGGGCGGCGCTGTCTTCGCCCAAAATCAGCGCGGCCCTGGCCATGTGGATCCGGCCGGCCGCGGCCAGTTCCCCCTCTCCGGCCCGTTCCGCCTCCGCCAGGGCGGCGTTCCAGAGGGCCCGGGCTTCTTCGATACGGCCCAGGGAGAAAAGGACGTTCCCCTGGGAAAGCCAGACCCGGATCAACAGGGGCGGCCGGTCGGTACTGGCGGCAAGGCGCCGGGCCTCCCCCAAAAAGGTAAGGGCCCCCTCGTAATTCCCCCGTTCCGCCGCCCGGTTGGCCAGATTAAGCTGGGTTTCGGTCTCATTCCTGACCGTGAACAACTCCGCCGGGCGTTTCGGCGCCGAGGAACAGGAACCCAGGGCCCAGAAAACCAGGAGAAAAAACAAAACGATTCCCGGGGGGCTGCCGGCCCTTTCCTCAAATTTTTTTTTCATCATACGCCTCCTGTTATTCCCCTTAAAAGGATATATCCCGGGGGCTGGTCCCATTACTTTGGACTTCAACCGGAGGGGGAACCCCGTTTTTCAGGAGGGGGTTGTTCAAAAGGGAGGTAAGCACGTCTTCGGCGCTTTTGAGCACGTCCCGTAATTCAGCAACTATCCCCGGTACCTGGGCAGGCAAAACGGCGGTAGTTTTTTCCAGGTTCCGCAGGGTTCCCGACACGGATTGAAGGGAGGACTCCAGGTTTTTATACACCGAACCTTCCGTATCAAGGACCGTAGAAATCAACCCCTCCGGTTCAACTAATTGAGCGGACAGGGTTTCCAGGTCGCCGCTTATCTTTTTTATATCCCCCAAAATGGGTTCCAGGCTCACGTTCACCATTTTATCTATCCCCCCCAGGGTACGGCCCAGGGAGGTTTTATCGGTTCCGGCAACCGCTTCTTTTACCTCCACCAAAACATCATCCAGATCGTGTAAAATCACATTAAGCTCCGGGAGGAGCGTCGTATTGAATTGGGTCAGGACCCCGTCGACCATGGCCAAAAGCCGGGTTATGTTGTCATCCCGGGTAGGCGCCCTGGCCAGCCCCATTTTGATAAAATTTGCCGCCTGGGGGGAGTTCACCACCGGCACAAAATCCCCTTCTTCCAGCGGATCCGTCCCCAGGCCGGGATAAAAGAGGAATTGATTCCCCAGGCCGATGGGGCTGACTATAAGCTCCACCAGTGACCCTTGCCTGACCCGGCTTACATACTTATCATAAATAGAAAAGGTTACCTCCACCTTGTCCTCATCGGTAAGCCCAAAGGATTTTACATTCCCGATGGGAAACCCCTTGTATTGAACTACCATATTATTCCCCAGTCCCGAAGCCGAATCCAGGTAGGTTTTGAAAAAATAGTCCTTGGCGAACCACCGTTGTTTGGAACCGATCATAATAATCACAAAAACCAGGACAACCAGGGCGATAATAATAAAAAACCCGACGATTTGGTCCGCAAAGCGTATTTTAAATTTCATGAAGCGATTCCCTTTTCCACGAGCTGAGCCAAATTTTCATCCCCCGCTATCTGTTCGCCCGTAAAAGCAAAAGCGAGCTTTCCCTCCTGGATCATGATAATATAATCGGCAAGGTTTTTTATGATTCTAAAATCATGGCTCACAAAGATAATGGTGTTCCCCTCCTCCCGGCGGCGCCGCACGATCCTGATCAGCCGTTGGGCAGCGCTGTCATCCAACGATTCGGTCCATTCGTCCAGGAAAAGCAGGGTCGGCCGGCAGAGCATGGCCCGGGCAAAGGCAATGAGTTTTTGTTCCCCCATGGACAACATGGAGGGCCGTATGCCCAGGGCCTTTTTATACCCCACCTCCGCAAGGACCTCGGCGATCCGCCCGTCCCGGTCCGTTTTGGTCATCCGGGGAAAATGGACTTTTAGGGGAAGTTCCAGGATCTGATCCAGGTTCTGGTTTGCCCAGAGGGCCGAATCCTGGAACACCACCGCCCCTTCCTTGCGGAAGGCGAGGTTTTCCTTCCGGTTCATGACGGAAATATTCCTTCCCCGGAAGCAAACCTCCCCATGGGTTGGAACCAAGAGCCCGGCGGAAAGCTTAAGGACCGTACTTTTACCGCCCCCGGAGGGGCCTACCAGGGCGGTGGTTTTACCTTCCTCAAAACTACAGGAAACGTTCTGAACCACCTTCATGTTTTGGGCAAAAAAGGAGGTGTTTTTTAGCTCGATAATACCATCTGCCATAAAAACGCCTCCTAGATCAGCGCCATATAGTAAAGGGCGGTAAGGACAATATCCAGAATGATACACCAGGCAAAGGCGGCTACCACCGCCTTGAGCCCCGCCACGGGGATCTCCGTACTGGCCCGTTCCACTTCAAACCCCCGGCAGATGGCGACGATGGATATAATCATCCCGAATCCCAGGCTTTTTATTATTGAAATAAGTATATCATGGAGTGATAATATTTGAAGCAAATTATCAAAATACACTGAGGCCGGCATGGGATTAAAAAACTGGGCCACGAGGAAGGAACCGGCCAGGCCGAAAATGGAAAAATAAATGTTCAGCAAAAAAAGGGAAATGGTTACCCCCAAAAACCGGGGAACCGCCAGGTATTCGATGGGGTCAACTCCCACGGAAATGTAGGCTTCCACCTCATGGGAAATAACCATACCGGCAATTTCGGTGGCAATGGCCGTTGCCGACCGGGCTATGATGATAAAAGCGACCAAAAGGGGGCCCAACTCCCGGGTGATGATGGTGATAAGCAGGGTGTAGATGAGCCGTTCCTGGGAAAGCCGGGTCAAAAAGGGAATCCCGATGACATTAACCGCCGCCCCTATTCCAATTGCCAGCAGGGAGGAAACCCCCAGGGCCTCCACAAAGGTAAAGAGGATCTGCATGATCAGGATCTTAAAGGAAACGCTGTCCCGGAATAAATAATACCCCACCCCTTTAAGGGTTCTGGTAAAAAAACCAAGGGTATACAGGGGCTTCGTAAATAAAAAAACCAAAGGCTTCATATTCTCAAATTATAAGACCGGTTTCAATTAGTTTTGAACCATGCTTGGGAAAAACGGTTAAACCCCCAATTAAGCCCACATCCAACCTATAAAAACCGGCTAAGGGAGTTTCAAAATTTGACATTTTACCCCCCTCATTCTATAATAATATCATACTATACGTTATCTGTCCATGGAACCGGTTTTAAAACAGCAATTCAAAGTTTACATAGGCATGAAGAGAAAAGACGTCTAAAAAACTTCCGGGGGCGGATATTCGAGCCAATGACCCGGGTCTGGAATAAGGGAGGCTGAGATCCGCTTTTTTAAGTTTAAGGGCATGGTTTTAAACGCCGGATATGGTAAGGGTAAGCATCAGGACAAACGCATGGAAATTCGCATTTCCTTACAGGATAAGGAATTAGACAAAACAGTAAAAAGCAGGTGTTCCTTTTGCTAATTTCTTATACAGTATAGAATTAGTAAATTCTATGGGTTTATCTTTGGCAAGCGTCTGCATATACAATAAAGGAAGAATATACTGGGACTGGGACAGTTCTTTCTTAAACCGAATTTCCAAAGTATAGTTATTTATGGGGTTAAAAACCTTTAAGCCTTTTATTTTTAGCGGTTATTTTAATATGAGGAATATATCAGGACGGTTTTTTAATATTAGATTTTATAAGTTTGGTATTGAAGAGGGGTGATATTTTTGTTAACAAAGAAAAGAAGCCATTCGCTTAGATTTACCTTTATTTTGGTCTTAAGTATCAGTCTGGTCATTTTTACCCTCATCTTTATAGTCCTTTCCCGGGGTATCGCCTTAGGGGGTTTCTTCGAGTCGGAAGCCCGGTATTTAGATGAACAGAACGAGGTTGCCACGGAGTTTTTTGACCATATAAAACAGACCCTTAACCTGCTGATTTTGTCCCTGATAAGCGGTTTTATATTCTTTGCCCTGGTCTTCTATAGCATCATGGTCAGGTGCTTTCTATCCCCCCTGGAAGGGCTCTCCCGGGATATTCACCAAATTACCGGCGGCAACCGGCTGGATACGGAATCGTATCCGTCCAATAACGAATTTCAGAGCCTCTGCGCCTCCATCAATAATATGCTGGGAAAACTCGACCAGTCTTCCATATCCACCAATGTTTTCAAAAGCATTCTCAATAGCATGGGAGCGTACCTCTATGTTTCGGATCCCAAAACCTACGAGGTCCTTTTTATTAACGATTCCATGAAAGCCCATTACGGCCTTGACGACCGGGTGATAGGACAGATCTGCTGGAAGGTATTCTACCAGGGTTTTGACGGCCCCTGCCCCTTTTGCCCCAATCAAAAACTCTCCGAAAGCTCCGGTAAATTTGAGGTATGGGAAGTACTCAACAATCGGACCAACCGGTATTATAAAAATACCGACTGCCTTATTGAATGGGGAAAAAACAGATACGTTCATCTCCAGCACAGCGTGGATATAAGCGAACTAAAAGCCGCCGGAGCAACCCTTAAAAAGCGGCTCCAGCAGCAGGAACTCATGGCCACTATTTCCCAGAGTTTTATCTCCTCCGAATATCAGGCCACCCTGCTCAACAACGCCCTCCTTATGATCGGTAAGTTCATGAACGTCAGTAAAACCCTCCTGGGCCGGCTCAACGCCGCCGCCAACACCCTGGAATTTGAACATGAATGGTCTAATGAACAGCAGGACATCGTCCCTTTAACGAAATGGTCCCAGCCCTTTGGCCCGGGGGAAATATGCTACGATACCTTTATTGCCAAGGGGGACGTTTATCTGGCCTGTAATGACGTTGATGAAAATCCCGGTCTGGCCGCCATATACCGTCCCAGGGGAATAAAAGCGTTTATCAATGTCCCCATCTTTGTGTACGGTCAATTTTGGGGGGTGCTGTGTATTAACGAATGCCACTCCAAACACATGTGGGACGAAAGCGATATACAGACCCTAAAACTCATCGCCAATACCATCGCCGGTTTGGTTATCCGCAATAACACCGAGGAACAACTGGTCCGTATGTCATCTATCGTTAATAGTTCCCCCCAGTATATTTCATATATTACCCCTTCGGGGCGGTTTAAATATTTTAACCAGGGAGTTTTGAACATCTCCGGGTACGACGCTGAGGAACTTACCGCCCAGGGGATAGATTTGCTTTTTGATGAACGTACCAGAAAACAGATCCATAGAGAAATTCCCCATATATTGAAGCGGGGGACTTTTCAAACGGAAATCCCCCTGATCCGGAAAAACGGCGAGATCCGAATTTTATCCCTTTCCGCCTTTACCATAGACGCGAAAAAAGACGGTATCGGGGTTATTGCCTCGGATATAACCGAAGAGAGGCAGATGGAACGGGATCTTATCGCCGCCAAAGAACAGGCGGAGCAATCAAACCTCGCAAAAAGTAATTTTCTTTCCCGGATGAGTCATGAAATGCGGACCCCCATGAACGCTATCATCGGCATGACCTCCATTGCCCAATCCTCCAAGGATCCCGATCGGAAAGAATATTGTCTTTCAAAAATCAACGAAGCCTCGATCCACCTCCTGGGAGTAATCAACGATATCCTTGATATGTCAAAAATTGAGGCGGGTAAATTTGAGTTGTCCTATACGGAATTCAATTTTGAAAAAATGCTTCAACGAATCACCAACGTGATGAATTTCAAATTCGAGGAAAAACAACAAAATTTTATTGTCCGGGTCTCCCGGGATATACCGGAAAGTATCATCGCCGATGAACAACGGCTTGCCCAGGTTCTTACCAATCTGCTTTCCAACGCGGGAAAATTCACCCCCGAAGCCGGTTCCATTACCCTCTCGGTAAAAAAGATCCCGAATGATACCATTCCTGACCATAAATTCTGCACCTTGCATTTTGAGGTAACCGACACGGGGATAGGTATATCCCCGGAGCAGCAAAAACGGCTGTTCTCGCTCTTTGAGCAAGCCGACGGAAGTATCGCCCGAAAATACGGGGGGACCGGGCTGGGGCTTTCCATATCGAAAAGCCTCGTAGAGCTTATGGGGGGTGAAATATGGGTGGAGTCCGAAACAGACAAGGGGGCCACCTTTGCCTTCGAGATTACCGTGGCGGAGGGGACTTCCCAAACCGGCCAGGGAGTCAAACCCCTGGTAAACTGGGAAAAAATCCGTATCCTTGTGGTAGATGATTCGCCGGAAGTATTGGAATATTTTAAAGATTTCACCGAATCCATGGGCATGAGCTGTTCTATCGCTTCCGATGGAATCGAGGCATATAATCTTCTCGAAGCGACCCATGATGGATCCGGGGGAGGGCCGCCCTTTGATTTGGTTTTCGCGGATTGGCGTATGCCCCAGATGAACGGTATTGAATTAACCCAAAAGATCAAAACCCAATTTGGAAAAAACGTGGTGGTGATCATGATATCCGCCGTCGAATGGAATACCATTGCGGAGGACGCCCAAAAAGCGGGGGTAGACGGCTTTATCCCCAAGCCGCTTTTTCCCTCTCAAATATTGGACTGTATCAGTTCCCATTTGGATTTACAAAAATTCATAAAAGAAAAACCCGTGGTGGAACATACCGGAAACCATATGTTTGACGGATTTACCCTGCTGCTCGTCGAAGATGTGGAGATCAACCGGGAGATCGTGCTGACCCTTTTGGAAGATACCGGAGCAGCCATTGATTGCGCTGAAAACGGAATTGAGGCTCTGACAAAGTTTAAAGAAGCCCCATCCAAATACCATCTGATCCTGATGGATATCCACATGCCGGAAATGGACGGCTTTGAGGCCACCAGGCAGATCCGGGCGCTGGAAGTAAAGGAGGCAAAAAACATTCCCATCGTGGCCATGACCGCCAATGTCTTCCGGGAGGATATTGAAAAATGCCTTGCCGTGGGGATGAACGATCATCTGGGAAAACCCATAGATATTGAGGAACTGCTGGAAAAACTAAAAAAACATCTCTTTGAACCGGCCCCTTAGCCCTTAAAAAAACGATTTCTTAGGTCATTCGGTAATCCGGATGTTTCCGGGTAATTTTTGACGAATCCCCGGCGTTTCCACGTTCAGCCATGATCCTTAGTCTTCCAGTTTTTTTCGTAACACCCCTATCTGTCTCCGCACCTCCTCCGGAGCGGGCCCTCCGGGGAGTTTCCGGACGGCCACGCAAGCCGCGGGGCTCAGGGCTTCGTAGACATCGGCTTCAAAAAGTTCCGACCGGGCCTTGAGTTCCCCAAGGCTCCGCTCAATGATACTCCGCTGCCCCCCTTGTATACAATCCCGGACCAGGAGGGCGGCGGTTTCGTGGGCTTTCCGGAAGGGAAGGCCCCGGCGGACAAGGTATTCCGCGGCGTCGGTAGCCTCAAGAAAGCCCCCAACACAGGCCACTTCCATCCGCTCCCGGTTAAAAACCAGGCTCCCCATCATTCCCCGGAACATCCTGAGGCAGGCTTTGACCGTGTCCAGGCTGTCAAAGAGGCTTTCCTTGTCCTCCTGGAGGTCCTTGTCATAGGCGTAGGGGAGCCCCTTGAGGAGGGTAAGGAGGGTGACCAGGTTCCCCGCAGCCCGTCCCGCCTTGCCCCGGATAAGCTCGGCAAAATCGGGGTTTTTTTTCTGGGGCATAATGGATGAACCGGTACTCCAGGATTCGGCCAGATTGATAAACTTAAATTCCTCGCTGGCCCAGACAACCAGGTCTTCGCAAAACCGGGAAAGGTGGATCATGGTAACCGCGCAGGCAGCGCCGAGTTCCAGGGCAAAGTCCCGGTCCGCCACGGAATCCATGGCATTGAGGGTAGGCCGGGCAAAACCCAGGGCTTTTGCCACGGCCTCCCGGTCCAGGGGAAGGCCGGAACCCGCCAAAGCCCCCGATCCCAGGGGACATTCGTCCAGCCGGGTGAGGGCGTCCGCAAAGCGGCCCCGATCCCGCTCCAGGGCGGTACTCCAGGCAACCAGGTGATGCCCCGCCGTCACCGGCTGGGCCCGCTGGAGGTGGGTATAACCGGGCATGACCGCATCGGCATATTCCTCCGCCCGGTTCAGTAATACCCGGATGGTCCCGGCAAGTTCCCCGCGGAGTTCCGGCACCACCCGTTTCAGATAGAGGCGGAAATCCACCGCCACCTGGTCGTTCCGGCTCCGGCCCGCGTGGACCATCCGGCCCGCGTCCCCCAGCCGGTCCGTGAGTACCCCTTCGATAAAGGAATGGATGTCCTCCGCCGCCGGGTCCACGGCAAGGCTCCCCGCCTCAAGCTCCCCGGCGATCCGGGCAAGTTCCCTGTCCAGGGCCGCCGCGGTTTCCGCCGGGATGATCCCCTGCCGGCCCAGCATGGTCACATGGGCCCGGCTCCCGGCGACATCCTCCAGGGCAAGCCGGCAATCCACGGCAATGGACGCCTGAAAAGCAAAAGCCTCGGCTTCGGGCTTTTCTTCCAGCCTCCCCCCCCAGAGGACCCGCGGGAGAGGACTGGTATCTGGTGTGTCCCGGTTATCCTTCAAAAATACTCCTTAGCCCTATTCCGTTTCTATCCCTTGCACTTTGCTAAAGCAGCCATGCCGCCACGATACCGCCTCCCGCGAGAAAACAGAACCATATACTCAATGATGCCGGGATACTGGTTCTATTAAACCTGAATAGAGAGAAAAATTCAATGTACCGCGTTGCCTCATTGAAAAAGTAACCCAAAACCACCCATGCCTCATTTTGAAAAAGTAACCCAAATTAAGGCAGACTATCCGGTACCAACAGTTACCGGAGGTCAACATGGGGTTAAC